>CAZFYV010000022.1:0-19319 GCA_964523195.1 uncultured Pseudobdellovibrionaceae bacterium | reverse complement strand
GAATAGGAATGCTTCGGCGCGTTGTGCGAGCTATACTTGAAACATTCTTCGAATCACCCTATCTGTTAATTTATGAAGTTTATCGCATTTGACTTAGAAACCACAGGGACCGTAGCTGGAGTCGACGCCATAGTCGAAATAGGTGCGGTAAAGTTTAATCAAGGTTTGCCTGAAGCTACCTTCTCAACTTTGGTTGATCCAAAGCGCCACATTCCTGAAGATGCCTCTCGAGTAAATGGAATTACTGACGATATGGTCGTAGGCAAGCCCCTTATTCAGGATTTGTTAGGTCCTTTTGCTGAGTTCTGTGGCGATGACCCACTTGTGGCGCACAACGCTCCCTTCGATGCTCAGTTTTTAGTGGCTGATATTAAAAAATATGAAGTGCCAGCTCCAAAGGGAATCGTGCTTGATACTTTGCCAATCAGCCGAAAAGTTTTTCCAGGTTTAGCAAACTATAAACTTGGAACTTTGATTCAGCATCTTAATATTCCAGCTGGTCAATTTCACCGAGCTGAGGAAGATGCATCTTATTGTGGTAACTTATTTCTTCATATTTTAAATAAGGTATCAAGCGGTGGAGAAGTTCCTATTGAAAACCTAGTAGCTCTTACCGGAAAACCTGAATTTACATTTCCTCAAATTGACTTAAGCTACAAGCAATTAGACTTTTTAGACGGACTATAAATTAAGCCCAACCTTTGTGAGCGATCGGAAGTCGTCGCCCTCTTCCGAAAGCATGTTTTGATACTCTCAATATCGGAGCGGCTTGCCAGCGCTTAAACTCAGTCTTCATTAATGTTCCTAGAAGCCAACTTTCAACCGAGCCTCTAGGTTTTTTAGACTCTTCAACTAAATTTTTAACTGCTTTATCCAACTCATCATAAGGAGGAAGTGAATCTTCATCTTTTTGATCTGGTGCCAATTCTGCCGATGGAGGGCGGTCAATAATTCGTTGAGGAATAACTTCACTTTGAACATTGTAATGGCGAGCTAGTTCATAAACCTGACCTTTTAAGAGATCAGCGATTGGCGCTAAACCCCCACACATATCGCCGTACAATGTCGCGTAGCCTGTGGCGTATTCTGACTTATTTCCAGTCGTTAACAATAAGCTATTTTCTTTATTGGAGTAGGCCATCATAAATAAGCCCCTTAAACGAGACTGCATATTTTCATTAACAATGCCGAATTCTGCATCTCCCAATGCACCTTCAAAGGCAGCCAAAACAGCTTCGTAGGACTTCTCTATATTTATCTCGAAAAATTCAGTACCTAAGTTTTCAGCGAGCTTCTTGGCCAAATCGAAACTTTCCTGAGAATTAAACATACTCGGCATACTAAACTGAGTTACATTTTGTGGCCCTAATGCATCTACAGCTAAGGCTGCAACCACTGCTGAGTCGATTCCTCCACTGGAACCAAAGTGGACTTTTTTTAATCCAATCTTGTTACTAAAATCCCTAATTCCTAACACCAAAGCCTGGCGAATCTCTTCAATTTCAGAAAATGACTGAACTCTTTCTCCACCAAGATCTTTCTCAAAATCAAAGATATTTAAGTCTTCTTCAAATCTTAAACTCTGACTTACGACCTTGCCTTTTTTATCCATAACAAAGGAGTCGCCATCAAAAATAAGCTCATCTTGTGCGCCTATCTGATTCACGTAAACAAGTGGAGCAGCCAGGTGGCGAACAGTTTTTTGGGCCATATCTCTTCGAAGCTTAGTCTTTCCGATGTTAAAAGGCGAAGCACTCAAATTAATAGCAATGTCGACTTCGTTTTTCGAAATCTTTTTAAGTGGATTACTTGCATGTAGGCTTGGATAATGCGGAAGAGACCAACCCCACATATCTTCACATATCATTACTAAAAACTTTTTACCCTTAAACTTGAAAATACCCTTTTCTAAATCTCCAGGTTGCACATGTCTTGTTTCATCAAAAACATCATAGGCTGGTAGAAGTTCTTTGTTAAAAATTTTTGGCTTAGATTTTTTGGTTATAAATACCGCTGAATTTCGAAATGGTTTCCCGGTTTTTTTTGTCGACTTAGTAATCGCGCCAAATAACACTCCTATCCCGTCTGGGATCTTTTTTTGGAGCTTTTCTAAAACCTTAACCTGTTTATCGACAACACTGTGTCTCTCTAGAAGATCTCCAGGAGGATATCCAAAAAGAGCTAACTCAGGAAAAACAACAAGGTCACAATGATGCTCTTTTGCTCTAGAAATACTTTCAATTATTTTTTCTGAATTTCCCTCAAAATCACCTAGGCAGGTATTTATTTGAGCTAAAGCAACTCGCAAGACTCATCTCCTCGGATAGATGCTTTGCAATCTATCACAGAGAATTAACGTAGACGAGTCGCTTCGAGTATTTTTCTACGAATTCTTTCTTGAAATGGAAGAGTAATTTTTCGGCTTTCTAATGGAACTCTTTTTGTGAATCCATCTTCGTAACGATGCCAATGACTAACTTCTGGCTCAGGGTATTTCCAGCAATAGTACCCATCCCCAGCGTCAAAATCGACTAACCACAGGCCTTTAGGACAAGCACCTAAGCGTTCTACCTTTTCTTGCCAATCATTAATCATTTCGTTGATGTCATTTTCAATTTTTGACATCGCTTCGGTAGAAAGGTCTTTGGACGATTCAAGTCTTTGAATGAGTTGCTCGACATTTTGCGAATACCGTCGAGTCATCCTAAAGATCACTCGGCTCATGTGTTGAGCTTCCTCTGTTGTGAACACGCGTCGTTCCCCAAGTGATACGACTTGATGCATAATAGTCCCCCCGCAGACTCTTTCGAAATAAACTGTAGGAGTTGTTTACCGAAATCACAATGCTTTTCCTATAAAATTAAATGGCTAAGAAAAAGCTGCAAAGAATGACCTGTAATTTGTGGAAAACTCAGTGGAAATCTTGTAAAGCTTGCGGAAAATTTACCAAGAGCTCTTAATTTAAAGCAAATACGAAAAAAGTATTCGCTGTAAGCCCCTTATTTTTCCCAACTTTTTGTAATATTCATAGCCTGCCCGCCCACGAAAACTACGATGGCTACAATGATGGCCAGGATAATTAGCCATTTAATATATTTAGAAAACTGAAAGGCACTATTGTCGTCTGCCGGCCCTCTTTTGGGAATCGGAGGAGGAGGAGTAAAACTAATCTTTCTTGCTCTCTCTGATCTTTCTCTTTCAGCAGCCTTATTGCGCACTTTTTTCTCTTTAGTTTTCTTTTTATCATCATCATCATCATCGCCGTACTCATCAACATAGCCAAAACTACTCATTCGCCCACCTTTTTTGGGTTGAATGCGCGCTATTCTGCCCGAGCTCGATGAAGCTGCTGTACTGCCTGTATAAACATCGGTATCGGATGACTCCTCCGATGAACTTCCACTAGCACCAGTAGAAATAGTTTGAGATTTAACTCGGCCAAACCCATTTCCACCTCCTCTGCCGGAAGCTTCGGCATTCCCCCTTCCTACGGATCGCCGCCTGCGATTCGCACGTGAAGTGGCATCACCATCACCACCAGATCCAGCACCATCACCACCTGAACCCTCACCATCAATAGCTTCACCAGCAGCAGGGCTTCCAGAGGACAAACTAAATGCATTCTTTGTACATTGAGATTCTCCGCCACCGCCACCGATAGTAGGTAATTCGCCAGTTTCGATAAGACATACGAGGTAGTTTCCAAAATACTGATCTAAATAATTTTTGAATGCATCGTTGAGTTGATAAACCGCTCCAAGGATTACCGCGACGACGATAATCATCAACAAAACGAACTCAGTGGTCGCTTGACCACGTTCATTTTTCTTTGATCTATCTTGAGACGATTTTTCTAATCTGTTCATAAACTTCTTCCGATAACAATATCGAATTAATACGTATATCGGATTTTTTAGAAATTATATGAAAAGACCTTTTGTTTATCTATTATATGTCACACTCATTCTAGCTACAGGCATAGCTGAGGGTAGAACTGTCTCAAAATTAGACATATCTGGAAACTCCGGTAAGGGATTAATGGACATTAGGTCTGTAACCAAAGCGGAGATGAACTTAAGACGCTATCCTGATGATCTCAACAACAGAGTTAAGCTTGCAGAACACTATCTTGCACAAAACAACACAAAAAGAGTTCGAGAGATTTTAGAGCCCGTTCAGACCAAATTAAAAAGGCGTGGACAACTACTTCTAGCCGAAGCCTATGAAAAGCAAAGTAAATACCTTGATCAACTTCGAATTTACCAGTTTCTAATAGGTGAGCAGCCAAAAGATTTTTACGTCCACTTTCTCTTAGCAAAAAATTATCTAAAAATAGATAAAAGTGAAGACGCTTTAATGTCTTTGAAATCGGCTGTTGAGGCTAACAAGCGCTTTCAACCAGCCTGGGAGTTGTGGCTAAACATCTTAAAAACAACTCCCGGAAGAAACTACGAAGCGCGAATTCTAGTAGACGACATGATAAAGACATTTGGTCCACGAAAGAAGTTTATCTCAGAACTTTGTTACCTTTACTACACTGACGGATTTATCGAGCAAGCCGTTGAAATGTGTCAGATGGGTATTCAAAGAAGTAGGAACAAGCCAGATAACTACGTTTATTTAGGTTTAGCATTTAGAAACTCTGGTGAAACCAAGAAGGCTAAACGCTTGCTAAAAAAAGCAGGAAAACGGTTCCCAGCGTCTGAATTAGCCCAATGGGCAGCGGCAACAATAAGTGCTGACACTAATAATTTAATGGCTGCTGAAAAACATTTAAAGAAGGCTGTAAAAGCAGATCCACGTTCTGCAAGAAGCCAACTTATGCTCGCAGAAATTCTTTTTAAATTAGAAAAACACAAAGAAGCCCTAAATCACTACAAAGCACACTGCAAGATACAGCAGGCAGTCCCTTCAGAGTTTAAATTAGCGGCAGGTAAACTGTTAAAAAAGAATCTTAGCCTTCATCGCAAGTATAATAATACGATTGCTTTTTGTTCTAGAAACTAAAAAACATTCTCTCTAAGCTTAGTGTTGAGTTTTTGAATCTCTTCGATAGTAATATGCTCAGAATTTGTTAAAGCCCCAATTTTTTCCGCATATAAAACGGGGGAGCCTCCATGTCCTCGGCCAGAGAATACGTCTATCAATTTTATCGAATTGGCTTTTAAATTTGAATCTATGAACGCCACTAAGTTTGGAAAACTATCGGATTGTGCCACCAGGATACCATCCGAAGACTCAACTTTTTGCAGACTATAAAGCCCTGGGAGCAGCTCAGGATGTGGATTCTGGATCCAGGTGAAGTCGTTCGTATCTAAATAATTTTCGAACTTCAATATCTCGGCATCTATTTTTAATACTGCTAAAAATGAATTTCTGGCGAAAACACTACATTCAACAACTTCATATTTAATTCCACTCTCATCTAAAAAATTCAAAATATTATTGGTTGATATCAATCCGACACCTGGATTCTCAAATTGTGCTACTAATAGATTTCCTGAGGTCATCTCTACAATACTCCATATTCTAAAACTTAGAAGACATGAGTATTTGTAATAAATTAGGACCGCTGTTGTCTAGGATTTTAACATCGTCTCAAAATGAGACGACTAAACTGTCAAAAAGAGGTACGAATTTCTTTTCATTTTTGATTAAGTTATTCACCATGATATTCTGAATGAGTAGTAAATATCTGTCGCTCACGTCTGTTATTGGACTTATTTTACTTATAAAACTGAAATTTAAACATTAATTGCAGAAGACCGATATTTTAGTACGGGGGTGCAAAATGAAAAACTTTTTAAAGAAATTATGGAAAGACGAATCCGCACAGGGTGCCACTGAATATATCTTAATCCTGGTGGTAATTGTTGCTGTTGCATTACTTTTTGGTGACAAATTCAAAGCTGCGATCTCTGAGAAGATTAACTCTCTCTCTAGTCAGATCCAAGGTTTTGGTATCAACTAATTTTGGTTGATAAAAACCAAATAGCTTAAAAAGCCCAATTTAAAAGCTTTCCAGCTTTGGTTGGGTTTTTGGGAATTTTCGAGGCAAGTAATGACGGCGGAATTAACCCTTCTCTTGGGAATATTCGCATATTTAATAATTGGGGCCTTTTTAGGTGATACAGGCCCTCGCAATGTATTTTTTAACTCCGCGCCACGATTGGGCGCTCGAGTTGAAGCTCACATTGTCACAGGACGAGGCTTCGTAGCTCCTGTTTCACTCAGAAAGCAGCGCTGGGTTAGACCACAAGGAGGCGCTCCAGAAGGTATACTATGACTTCGACTTTCCTTCTGGTGTCTTACATTCTTCAAACCTCCATTCTTGTAGCTGGACTCATTGATGATCTAAAAACTAGAAAAGTTCATAACTGGCTTTTTTTAACCTGCTTAGGTCTAGCAATCGTCATTGTTTTTTATATGAGTGGCCTTCACGGTCTGATGCTTGGAGGTCTAGGAGCTCTCTGTGCAATAGCTTGTTTCTTACCTCTAGTCGTATTCAACGTCATTGGAGCTGGTGATCTCAAATTAATGCTGGCTTTTGGTATGGCTTCTGACTGGAATACGGTCTTTTGGGTGTTTATTTTGTCGACACTTTGGGGTGGAGCATTTGGAATTGTAAAATTCGTAATTTCTCGAGGTTTTTTTAATATTTTTAGAAAGTTACAGGGCAAAAGTGTCGAAAAGAGAAATAGGAAGATGGACCTTAGAATTCCGTTTACGGTGGCCTTACTTTTAGGCTGGTTTACATATGCTTCCTATGGAGCCCTAGCATGAAGAAATTGAGCCAAAACGAGAAAGGCCAAAGTATTCTTGAAGCAGTATTGCTAATTGCAGTCTTCTTTGGAATTTCTGCTCTAGTTTCTAATGCGTTTAAAGATGAAAACCTTTTGGCAAAGATAACTCAGGGTCCATGGGAACACGTAGCCGGAATGATGGAAAACGGTGTTTGGGAACCAGTTGATCAAAGTAAATCAAAACACCCTAACCTTTTAAACCGTCACGGGTCCCCTGAAGGAGAAGTTTTATAATGGCTGAGAAGTCAGTTAAAAAACATCTTAAGAAACTTCATAACGATGAGAGTGGTATTCTCACGTTGGATTTTATATTTTCAACGGTGATAGTCTTTGCATTCACTGCAATCTTGTTTGCAGTTTCATTGACTCTGACTGTTTCGTATATTGTTCAGTATATGACATTTGCCTCCGCTCGAGTTTTCTTTGCAGGACATGTCAATCAAGATCAACAGATTCAGCTCGGTCAGGAAAAGTTTCAGCAGCTTAGAGATAACCAAGTCTTCGCTCCGCTGTTTTCTGGTGGGTGGTATGAGCTCGGCGAACCACAAGTTGGGAATCACAACGATTTGTATCCCCAATCAGATGCTCCTAGCGAAGATTCCTCTACCTTTTGGGGAACTCGAGTTGCTTTTAACGCGAAAATTTTAGAAATGCGAATTCCGTACTTAGGAGTCACCACAACTGAAGAAGATAGCTTTAGCGCTAACTTAGGCTCTTACTTAGCAAGAGAGCCAACAAGAGAAGAGTGTTTGAGTGATTTTACGGAAATCAGGTTAAACAATATTAGAAACCTCAATGGCGCTTACAACCAGGGTGCCGTTGGTGAGTACGCTGTGTTTATTGATAATGGGTGTTAGATAGAATGAGTAACAAGAAGAACAAAAATAAAAAATCAAACGAGGAAGGAATGGCAACACTAGAAACCATACCTCTGCTCATTTGCTTTTTAGTGCTCATAGCACACTGTTTCGGGTTCTTCGGGATTATCCAATCCGGAATACTAAATTCTATCGCTGCCAGAACCTATGCCTTTGAAACGTTTAGGCATAGATCCAATTTGTACTTTTTTAGGGAGAACCGCCTTCAGGGAACGGTTCGCTCGAATTATTTTAGTTCCAACACTCGAATTCACGGAGTTAACGCTGAAGATAACCCAATCAATACTGCTGATGGATCAATTGCTACTGAGAGACAATTGGCCATAGGAATCTCGGTGGCCGATGAAGGTAGAGCGAATGCGAATGTACACAACCAAGAAGTGTATTCCATTCAAGAAGGACAACAGAATACAACCGTTTCGACGAGCCCGGTATGGATTATGGTGAGTTACGGGATTTGTTTAAACGCGGATTGTGGGGATTAAACTATGAATGCTAACGAAACTCGATCATTATGGATATCACTAGGAGCCGCAATATTTGCGATCTTCTTGTTGTACAGTTGGTCACAAGAACAAAAAGCAGAACTCCACAGAAAGTTTGGATCTAAAGAACAAGTTGTTGTTGCTGTACGAGATATCAGAGAGATGCAACCAATTCTTGAGCAGGATCTAGACACTATTGAGAGACCCAGTGAATTTATCGAACCGAAGGCGATCACTACTCCAGAAGAAGCCATTGGACAACTTGCAGCCGCACCAATTAAAGCTGGAGAGCAAATTCTCGACACCAAATTACTTCCACCAGGGAAACTAACAGGACTTTCAATGGAAATTACTCCAGGAAAGAGAGCCTTAACGATTCCCGTCGATGCTGTTCGAGGAGTTTCAAAACTTATCAAACCCGGCGATCGAATTGATATTATCGCAGCTCTCGATGTGGGAGCAGGAAATGCAAAAAGAAGAGAAATCCGAACTATGCTTCAAGACGTAGTTGTTTTAGCAACAGGACAAAGAGTCGCGAACCAGATCCCAGTTATCGCAGAAGAAAAGGACGACTCTTCTTTTGATATTAAGAATTTAAGGCTCGAAACGGCCTACACGAATATAACTATTGAAGCCAAGCCTGATGAAGTACAGGAGTTGGTCTATATTTTATCAACTTCTCCTGGTGGATTGTTCTTATCTCTTAGGAATGCCAATGACCGTATAATCAATCCACTTAAAACAGCCACAGTGAATGATGTTCTGGGGAGAGCAAACATAAGGAGACCGGCTGCTGTACCTAGAAGACCTGTTCGACCAGCACCAGTTAAAAAGCCGGTTCAGCCAAAAAGAAAACGTAGAAGGGGACCTTTTGAGGATGTTAACTAACCACAAGACCGAAAAACAAAGAGATTTCGCGTTTAGCCGGACACTTAAATCCAGTGTTCGGTCTTCTGCGTATTTTGTTTTAAGCTCTTGCTTAGCTTTTACACTCACAATGCTCAGCCAACTTCCAAATTCAAACAACTATGCTCATGCACAAGAAGGTCGATCAAACAAGATTGTAAAGTCTAAGCGGTTTATTTCTTTGTATATCGGAATTACACAAGATGAGAAGCTAGAATATTTACCACCAGGTGTTCGTTTTGGAGGAGACTTTAAAGAAGTCGTAAAACTCTCTGTAGCAAAAAAGATGAATACTTTGCGATTTATTCCTAGAAAGGTTGGGGTCGCAACATTAATCGTTAAAGATAGAAACGAAAAGAAACTTTACGAGATAAGACTGGATGTAAAGCGCTCAAATCTCACTAAGGTCGTTAGAGAGATGAGAGCTCTACTTAGCGACATTGATGGAATCACTATCAAGATCGTTAACAACAAAGTTGTTGTAGATGGTAAAGTCCTTTTGCCTAAGGACATGAATCGCATTTATGCGGTTATTAAGCAATACGGAGATCTTGCTGACACTCTCGTTGAGCTGAGTCCACTCGCTCAGAAAAAGATTGCAGAATATATTGAAAGAGATATCAATAATCCTGAGATTCAGGTTCGGGCTGTGAACGACAAATTTATTTTAGAAGGAGTTGCAAACAGTCCAGACGAAAAAGATCGCGCTGAAATCATAGCAAAAACCTATGTGCCAGACATTATCGTTGAAAGTGCGGAGTCAGAAGGTGTTCTCAAAAAACGTAAGGTTGATGCCGTCATCAATCTGATCACCATTAAACCTTCTCCGGCTGCTCCTCCAGGTAAAACAATTCAGCTGGTTGTTCATTATGTTGAGTTGAAAAAGGATTATCAGAGAGCATTTCGATTTCAATGGACACCAGATATTCAAGATAATACTGAAATCCAGTTTTCTAACGATTCTAGATCTCCTGGTGGAGTTATATCTACCATTACGGGTATCGTTTCTAACCTGTTACCTAAACTTAACTGGGCTAAATCACATGGACACGCTAGAGTTCTTCAATCTTCAAGTATGATTGTCCAAGATGGCCAAAAAGGTGATATCAGATCAGTTGTTAGAATTCCATATTCAATTATTTCGGCAAATGGTCAGTCTGGTACAAACTTCGAAGAGGCAGGTATTACTTCGACAGTGACTCCATCTATTGTGAATCCAAGATCAGATAGCATTCAGCTTACTACCGACTTTTCAGTTAAAAGTTTATTAGGTCTTACAGATGCAGGACCAATGGTTTCTCAGAACCAAGTTCAAACTGTAATTACCGTGCGCAGTGGCCAAAGTGCTGCGATTGGTGGATTGATTTCCAATACATCGACGACTGATTTTAATAAGTTACCAAAAAATGTGAGTCAAAACCCTCTTATCTCTTTGTATGCATCAAAGTCATTTCAGAGGAATCAGACTCAGTTTGTGGTGTTTATAACACCAATAATTAAATCTTCAGCGAGCGCTGGCTCTGAGAAGATCAAAAGGAAGTTTAGACTTCGAGACTAGAGTATCGAAGTTGGTTTTAATTTGGGGAGCAGAAGTTCTGCGGCTGAGAGAGAAGCCCTGCTTCCACAAAGCGAGGAGTGAGAGTGGCAGTTAATCCTAACTGTGCAATCATAGCCGTTGTCGGCGGAAAAGGTGGGGTTGGAAAATCCGTCTTTGCAGCAAATCTAGCGATTGCTGCTCAGATCGAATTGCGCTCTTCGACTCTACTCATTGATGCGGATTCTGAAAGTTGTGGTGATCAAAACGTCATTACTGGCTTAAAAACTCCTAAAACTCTTAGTGAAATGACATCTTTTACTGGTTCTGTTAATCAGCAATCTATACCAGGACTAGTAAGTAGACACCCACAAGCAGGATTTAGCTTTCTTGGTGCTGTAAAATCGCCAACAGAAAAACTCTCAATTAACACAAGCCTAGTTGGAAAGGCGATTGATGCCCTATCTAACAATTTCAAATATATTATTGTAGATCTTGGTTGCAATTTAGGTGACCTACAAATGGAGTTTCTTGAAAGAACAGATCTGACCATTCTAGTTACGACTAACGAAGTACTCGCTGTAACCCAGTCTATTAAAATGCTTAACAAAATGATGGGCGCACTAATTCCAGGAGACACCATCAAGGTTGTTGTTAATCGTGCCAACAATCAGGGCCTTTCTCCCCAGGCGATTGGCCAAAACCTGAAAAAAGAAGTTATTGGAGTTGTGCCACAAGACGACAACACTGCGGGAGCTTGTTTAAATAGATCTACTCCAATTGTAATCGCAGCGCCTAAAACACCAATTGCAGCCGCTCACCACGAAGTTGTTAGAAAGCTAACAGGTGGTATTTTACAAAAAGCGAAATCACTTAAGAAGCCGCAAAAATTAAAGAGAGATAACTCAACTCCAGCCTCAGGCGGAGCCAATAAATCATCAGCAAATATACTTGCACCGAAAAAAGAAATCGATGGTCGCACGCAACTTAAAATAGTGACTCATAAGCTCCTTATCAAGGCTATGAACCTAAAGAATGATGATATTACAAAAGCTAAAAACGATCCTTCAGTCGAAGAAAAGCTACGAAACGACGTTCGCGTGCAGATTTCTAAGATTGTCGATCAGGAATCCCCGGGTATGCAAGCTTCTGAGCGAAGACAGATTATTCAGGAAATTCTAGATGAAGCGCTAGGACTAGGACCACTAGAAGATCTTTTGGCGGATGATGGCGTTTCGGAAATCATGGTAAATGGTCACGAGAAGATTTTCTTCGAAAAAAGCGGCCGTTTAAATTTGAGTAAGATTACTTTTACATCAAACGTTCAGCTCAGAAATGTTATTGAGCGTATCGTAACTCCACTAGGTCGAAGGATCGATGAAAAAACTCCCTACGTGGATGCACGATTGATGGATGGATCTCGTGTGAATGCTATTATTGAACCGCTTTCTATCGACGGTCCTGCACTAACTATTCGTAAATTTAGAAAAGACTCGTTTGGAGTCGATGAGTACCTCAAATATAATTCAGCATCTCCTCAAATGATGGAGTTTTTAAAGATCTGCTGTTCAAACGGATTAAATGTCGTTATTTCAGGTGGTACTGGTTCTGGTAAAACAACTCTTCTCAATTGTATGAGTTCATTTATTCCATCTTCAGAGCGAATTATTACAGTCGAGGATGCAGCGGAACTCCAACTCAAACAGGAGCACGTTGTTCGCTTAGAAACACGTCCTGCAAATATGGAAGGTACGGGCGCTGTTACCATCCGTGATTTGATTAAGAATAGTCTACGTATGCGTCCTGATAGAATCGTGGTCGGAGAGTGTCGTGATGGAGCTGCACTAGATATGTTAGCAGCTATGAATACGGGTCACGATGGATCAATGACAACGGTTCACTCGAATAATGCTCGCGAATGTACTGCACGACTTGTTAACCTTTGCTTACAAGCTGGTGTCGGACTTGGGGTTGATTCGATTAAAGAAAATATCGCTGGTGCAGTTGACCTTATCGTACAGATTTCAAGATTATCAGATGGTAGTCGTAAGCTTTTGAGTATTACGGAAGTACAAGGAATGCAGGGTGAAACAATCACTCTTCAAGAAGTCTTTAGGTTTGTTGAAAAAGGCTTTGATAAGAATCGAAAAATTGTTGGGGAATTTCAAGCCACAGGTTTGATTCCCAAGTTCATTGAGAAATTTGAGAGAAAAGGAATTATCATTCCTAAGTCTCTCTTTTCAAATGAAAAGGTTGCTCCTACTCAGCCAGCAAAGAAGCGTACTGGGCCTTCGGTTCCTAGAAGACCTCAACAAACCGCTAATAAGCCACAGGCTGGTAAACCGCAACAACCTCTTAAGAAAGCGGGAGGTAGTTAATGTTCGCTGATGTAGTAGTTTTTCCACTCGTCGGAATCATGGCTTTTCTGGTTTCATATATTCAGTCTGATAGAATTTTAGACTGGCTTCACCGCAAATCTCTGGGTCAAAGAGAGGAAATTATTCAAAAGCTTGATCTCATGTTTGTGAAGATTGAACGTAGAAAGATTACGCTAGCTCTATTGAGTATTAGTTTTGGTTTTGGTTCACTCTTTTTCTTCTTATTCTGGCCACACCTAAGCATTGCAATACCAGTCTTCTGTGTTGTGACTTATTTAGGTTGGACCGTACCAAAACACTTAGTAAATATGCTCTATGAAAAAAGATGCGTTGCTTTTACCAATCAAATGGTTGATGGAATGACCGTCATGGCAAATGGTATTCGTTCCGGATTGAGTATTACTCAGTCGATGGAACGAGTTGTGGCGAATATGCCACCACCAATTTCCCAGGAGTTTAGACTTGCTCTTTCAGAAGTTCAATTAGGTCGAACAGTGGAAGAAGCACTTTCAGATCTCGGTGATCGAATACCAAAACCCGATGTTCAGATGTTTGTAACATCAGTAAATATATTGAAGGAAACCGGTGGTAATATGGCCGAAACCTTCCAAACGATACAATTTACCGTTCGAGAACGGCAAAAGGTCGAGAAAAAGATTGAGGCTCTTACGGCCCAAGGTACTACTCAAGCGATAATAATTACACTTGTACCGTTTTTCCTTCTCGTTGTGTTTTGGGTAGTGGATCCTAACTATGTAGCACCTTTGTTTAACACGCCTTTAGGCTGGATTGCCTTAATGATTATATTGGGACTTCAGGTGACTGGAGGACTAATGATGCGTAAAATTATAAAGATACAGGTGTAGTGTTTAAGGAGCATTAATGCAGTTACGCAAACTTATTTTTATAATAGTAACATTCTTCGTTTCTACATCGTTTGCCGTTGTAGATATGAAAAATGCCAACTATGCGGATACTTGGTTAGACCTTATTGTTCCTGGCTCTGGGTTCGATTTACGGATTCAAAGGACTTATAATTCACGGTCTCTTTTCAATGGAATCTTTGGTTTTGGATGGTGTTCTGACTTTGAAACAAAAATTGAAATTACAGCAGAAGGAAATATAGAACTCACCGAGTGTGGTGGTGGTTTAAAAATCGTCTATTACCCTAAGTCCTTTAAAGCTAATTCTGTTTCATCTACGGTTAATAAAATCATTAAAAAAGTAAAAGCGCGAAATGCTTCGGCTTCTAAGAAATATTTAGACACCTTAAAAAATCAACTTCTTCAAGACTCTGAACTAAGATCAGTATGGGCTAAAGATGTTGGTATCGCAAAAAAAGGTAACAAATCAGGTACGACTTACTTTGCAAATGGTCGCGAAGTAGAAAAAATTAGTTTCACAGGCAAGTATTACGAAAGATCACTTCCCGACAGCACAAAGCAACGCTTTGATTTAAAGGGTAGACTGATCGCTATATACGATAAAAACCGAAACTATATCAAAATAAATTATGCATCTGACGTTATTAGTGAAGTGGTCGATAATTCTGGAAGGCGACTTAGATTTAAGTTCTTTCCAAACAAGAAAGTTAAAGAGATTTTAGGCCCCAATGGTCTCAAGGTTCAGTATCGATTTAAGTCCGAAGATGTTGTCAAAGTAAAGAATGCTTGGGGCAACGTTTATACCTATCAATACGATACTGTTCATAATCTAATTAAAATATCCTACCCTGATAAGACTTTTAAATCACTCACCTATGATCAGCGAAGAGACTGGGTTATGAGCTTTAGAGATCGTAATGGCTGTACTGAGAGCTATAGTTATCTTCCTTCTCGTGATGACCCAAAAAATCACTATACCTCTTCGGCTGTTAAGAAGTGTAAAGGCAAAGTCGTTAACCAAGCTAAGCACGAGTTCTGGCATAAGAAACGCAAAGATGGACGAAAGTTCCTTTCTCGAGTGAAAACTAAAAATAAAAAGGAATCTCTCGATGTTGTTTACCATGAGGTTTTCGGTAAGCCAGTTTCTATTAGAAGAAATGGTGATACGACGACTTTCAGTTACTATCCGAATGGACTAGTTAAAGTTAAAGCCACAAAATTCAGCGCTCTCTACTTTAAATATAAGAATAAATACCAGAAGGTCTCAGAAGTGACTGCTGAACTTTATAATAATAGAGGTAAGGTTGCAAAAAAACGTGTCACTCGCTTTAAGTACGACAGTAAGGCCAACTTAATTTTTGCGAAAAATACCGACGGTCAAGAAGTCCGATTGAAATACGATACAAGAGGGCGCATTGCTTCTATTGTCGATCAAGCTAAAAAAGAAGTTAGAATTAAATACGAAGAGCGGTTTGGAAAACCCGCTAAAATAACAAGAACGAATTTGGGTACCATTAAGGTTTCTTATAAACCTAATGGTGAGATAAAAAAGGTGGAAAGCCCAGAGGGCACCACTGTAGCTGTACAAGTCGCATCAACGTTTAATAACCTCTTAGATGTCATCGCACCAGCGACTAATGAGTTAAGCCTATAAGGCTAAAAGGGAGGAACTGTGAAACACATTCTATTAATGACCACAGTATTTTTGTTTGCGATGGTTGCCCATGGTAATACAGATCCATTTGAAACTACCGGGACTCCGAACATGAGTGACCCAGAAATGACGTTTTCTACACCTACCGATGCTGAGATTGCTCGAGCAGCTAATCCTAAAAGTGACTTTGTCATTCCTATGGAAGCCGCTCCAGTAGTTCCTACCTCGATCTCTCCTGATCCTTTTCACGACTGTGGAGATGGTACTTGTCCTGAGAATACTTACTCAGCAGGTCTTAATGATGGAGATCGTATCTTTCCTGGTGGCGGGAGAGACAGCAGAGGTAACACTATAGAAAACTAATCATTGTCTAGATATTAGACAGTGTATTCCAATGTTCCGTTTTGAGACACTTTCTGGTGTCTCTTTTATTTTCACCTGAAAAACTAAGTGCTTGATATTACAAGGTTATTCCGAGTGTCTCATTTCGAGTCACATGGCACATTTGTAGCAAAATAAGACATTGATAGACATTGCAACAGGAGGAATATCCTATGAAAAAACGTATCGCCCTAGCATTAGGGTCAATGGCTTTGTTTGGCCTCATGTCCACAGCAAGCGCAGCAGTTAGTTATTCAACAGATATGAGCGCACTTGGAAAATGTGGTGACCCAGGAATGATCTCGTCTCCAGCATGTGACAGTATCGCCAAAGACGCAGGACTAAGCATGGCTCAAAGAACGAAAATAGCTAACCACGTAGACTGCACCGCTATTGCAGAAAAGCTTGGTCAGTATGCTGTTAGAAAAACAACCCAGAGAACACGTCAAGAAATCTAATCATAAGGCAATTTCAGTATGTTTGTAGAACGTTGCCTTATTTTTCCTTTTTGAATAAATCTACTCTTCTAATGATTCGTACTGCTCTTTAGCAAATTCTTTGGCAGCTTCGACTTTTTCTCGCACGACCTCAGGATTTTCTTTAAGAGTCTTGATGGCTTTTTTAGCACGGCTTTCCGCCGCATCTTTTCCCTCTTTTACTTTTTCTCTTAAAAACTCTTTACTGCGTTCAAGCTTAATCCCAAAGCTACGTTGACCAGGAATGTTCTCTTGTTTTAGATCTCTTGTTACATTTGAACTGATACTCTTAGATAAGTTTCTATATAGGTCTGCCAATACAGCCACTCCACCCTGAGCTACTTCTAAAAGAGTCTGACCTGCGTAGCTTTCTTTAATATAGACTTCTGCCTTTTGCTCGAGAGTTGTCTCGCCAATTTTGATCTGCATGAAGATTGTAAAAACACAGGTTAAAATAAGTACTTTTATAAAAAAGAATATATCACCCATCTTAGTTCTCCTTAGCTCTCTATCTACTTTGAGGCCACTGCTTCTAAAATATCGGTTTTCTCAAAAGGCTTCACTATATAGCTTTCACAGCCCGCTTCTATAGCCTTCATCACCATAGACTCCTGATCTAGAGTCGATACCGCAATAATTCGCGTCTTAGGCGCTTTCTCTAGTATCATTGTTGCTGCTTCCACACCAGATTTCTTGGGCATGACCATATCCATCAAAATCAAATCAGGCTTAACTCGTTCTGCAAGCATTACAGCTTCTTCTCCGTTCGAAGCCTCAGCGACAATTTCGTAACCTGCCGATTCCAACACGCTTCTCTCTATTTCTACTATAAATGGAGCATCGTCCACGAGCATGATTTTCATTGTTTCATTATAGAATGAAATGGCCTTCTATTTACCCCAATAGTAGCCAAACTCGACGAAGATCGATGATTGAATGACCTGAACATTCTCGATGTTAACTTGGCGAATGGGATCCACTGGGCTTGAAGAATTTTTAAATGAGTTTTTTTCAAGCTCGTGTGAAATTTCCCAATAGAACCCACTGGATTCACTAAGCTCGAAATTTCGACCAAAAGATAAGCTCAGTCGATGGCTTTCATCTTTATCACCACTACTAATAGCTAAATCCGCCTCGATTTCTTTATGTGCCAGGAAAGGACTGATTTTCGAAGCGATATACCATGATTTATTTTCTTCTGCCCACTTGAATTTGAACCCGGCATAAACTCCCGAGGATCTCAAACCAACCCGGAATGTCTCATCACTTGGTGTCTGTAATTCAGTTTCAAAATAACCTAGATGAAACTGCATCTGTTTTTTCTTTGAGAAAATCTCTCTATACATAAAACCTGTGGAAAACCACTGATGATCGATACGTGTACGTCTATTTCCATCGAGTGACCCAGGAATTGAGGCGCCCAATGTAAAACTATAACCCGTAAACAAACCAAAACTTTTATTCATCCATACTTCAGCTTGAGCTTTTACACCGGGAGCTGAGGTATTGTAAGACCTAAAAAGAGAAGTGCTCGAAGAGTCATTGTAAAAGTAGAAAGGAGCTACTTTAAAATTCAGAACAGTCGGTCGATCCATTTTTTCGGTTTCATCTGAAGTTGCAGCCACCTTTTCACTGGGGTTATCTTCCTCAACTGGCTTATTGTTCTCTGGTTGTACATCTACTTTTTTGACTTCAACTTTTTTTACAGCAGGAGGCTTTGGGTTCTGATTGTTCGCTTCGATATTTACAGGTTTCGAAAACTCTTCTGTTCTCTTTCGAACCTTATACCGACCTGTGTCCAGTCCAGATTCATCTACTGCATCACTGCCTGAATCCAATAGAAGTGTAGATGAAGGGTCTAACTGCCCAGAGGCTTCATACGAAACCATACACAGCAAGATAAATGAAAGAATTCCCCTTAAAACCATATTAATTTATCGGATTTACTAACTCTTACCTTTATGAAAATTGACCAATTCGATTATGAAATGCACACTGATTCTATGAGTTTAATTAAGATTACATGGCCTTTAGTCTTAGTCGTTCTACTGCAAAGCCATGTTGTATTTGGACAGACTTTAACAACGCAAACTAATTACTTTTCAGAAGTAGATAATAGCCTTTCGATCAAAAAAATAGTTGTTTTCCCAAGCTTAGATAATCTCCAGGGCCTCTATGCGAGACCTCTAGAAGAAGAGTTAAAAAAAGTAATTCGAGAAGACCACCGATTTGAGTTGGAAGAGTCAAATGCTGTTGGCAGCATCTACTCTCCCGACAACCTAGCTACCAACCCATCACAAGTTAAAAACTTTATTGGATCAACAGCTGCGCAAGTTGGACTATCCCTAGGTATTTTTAAAAGTCCCGCGGGCTTCAATCTAAAGCTTTTTTTATTCAGTCAAAATGATGGAAGAGTCCTTGTTCAAAAAGAAAGACGTGGACTAAAGCAGTTTGAAATCGACAAGCTAAAAACAGAAGTGAACTCTTTGTATAGAGAAGTTATATCTGCCCTACCTTATGATGGACTCGTACTATCTAGAAAGTTGACTCGAGTCACTATTAACCTTGGACAACGAGATGGTATCAAAAAGGGAATGACAATACCTGTGATTCAAATCATCAGGCTCAAGCGTCATCCCAAGTTTGGCTTTATTGTGGGTTCAGACAAAGAAATTCTTGGTCAAATTGAAATTACAAAAGTTGATAAAACTATTAGTTTTGGAAGTATCGTTTCTGAGCGAGAAGAAGGTATTATTCAAGTTTCTAATAAAGTAGCAGGAATTTCCTCTGTCGAGTACGGTTCCGCTTCGCTCAATTCACCAGAAAGTATTGGGTCAGGACAAAGACCCCTTAAAGATAGAGAAGATGCCGGTATCGCCTTCGGTAAAGATCCAGAAGAGTGGAAACCACAACCACCGCCAACATTTGGTCAGGTGGGTG
>CAZFYV010000021.1:0-22282 GCA_964523195.1 uncultured Pseudobdellovibrionaceae bacterium | reverse complement strand
ATTAAAATCAAATGATACTCTTTGGATTTTACTAGATGATTTACATGGGGTTCATAAAACTCAACCTGAAAAAGGTCTTCATTTCAAAAAGATGATTCAAGTACGAAAAGCCGATGGTTCGATCGAGGAGTGTATCGCTTACGTTGTAAATCCTGCTAAAATGCCAGCGCAATGTCGACCTATCGAAAACTCTAACTGGATGGACGATATCAAAGCTGAGCCACCAATGACCGAGAGTTTGTCTGAGCCTCAAATTAAATATCTAAAGAAACTTGGTCAGTCTTCTGGTAGAGACATTATTCCAATTAAATTAGAGCTTTATCGTGAGTTGATGAAACTTGAGCTTATTGTTGATAAAGGGCGAAGGCTCGCACTTTCAAAATTCGGAAAAGAAGTTTATCGGTATCTTTAATGGAGCGAGATTTGGATTGGAGTTTACCGCCTGAAAAAGAGCGCTACGATGCGCTCTTTCATTGTGTACTCTACCAACCAGAGATTCCACAAAACACCGGAAATATTGGGCGAACTTGTGTGGGCGCCCAATCCCATCTTCACCTCATTAAACCTTTCAAATTTGAAATAACCGATAAGAATCTTAAAAGATCTGGTTTGGATTACTGGCCCCATCTTCAATGGACTATGCATGAAGGTTTCGATGAATGGATGAGTCAGGTCCCAGATCCATCGAGAGTCTTCTATTTCTCTAAAAAAGCGACCCATAGTCTATATGAGACTCGTTTTCAAAAAGGTGATTCCTTCGTATTCGGCCCTGAGACTAAGGGTCTTCCGGAGGAGATGTTGACGCGTAATGGCGCGCAATCATTAAAGATTCCTCTGCTAGGGCCAATTCGCAGTCTTAATTTAGCGACCGCCGTCGCCATAGGATTATTCGAGGGCATCCGACAACTCGACTCAGACCATTGAAAAAACTGAATTTTATCAAAACAGAGCTTCAAACTTTGTAGCCAATCGTTTATTCTCACCAGCATGATTGAGATTCTAAAGAAGGTATTTGGTACCAAGCACGATCGCGACATGAAAAAGCTATGGCCTCGAGTAGAAGCAATTAATGCTCTTGAGCCAAAATACAAAGCTATGAGCGACGAGCAACTACAGGGAATGACAGCTGAATTTAAACAAAAGCTCGCAGACGGTGCGAGCCTTGATGATATTCTTAACGATGCTTTTGCGGTTTGTAGAGAAGCAGCAACTCGTGTTTTGGGAATGCGCCACTATGACGTTCAGTTAATTGGTGGAATGGTTTTAAATTCTGGTTCGATAGCAGAAATGAAAACAGGTGAAGGTAAAACCCTTGTTGCAACCTTATCTGTTTATTTGAATGCTCTTTCGGGTAAAGGTGTGCACGTCGTTACTGTGAACGATTATCTGGCAACTCGAGATGCCGAATGGATGGGTCGCCTTTATAAATGGTTAGGTTTAAGTGTTGGTGTTATTAAGCATGATGTACCTGATTATGAGAGAAAACTAAATTACGCGTGTGATATTACCTATGCAACGAACAACGAACTAGGTTTTGATTATCTGAGAGATAATATGAAGTTTGCAGCTGAAGATTACGTTCAGCGCGAGCTTAATTACGCCATTGTCGATGAGTGTGACTCGATTCTAGTTGATGAAGCCCGAACGCCTTTGATTATTTCTGGTGCAGCAGACGATAATACTGATAAGTATCTAGAGATTAATAAAATCATTCGTCACATCGAGCCTGAAGTTCATTTTACGTCTGAAGAAAAAAACAGATCGGTTGCCTTAACAGAAGAAGGAAACCATAAAGTCGAGCAACTTCTTGGAATTGATAACTTATATGATGCTCAAAACATTGATATCGTTCACCACGTCTATCAAGCTCTCAAAGCTCATCATATGTATAAACTTGATGTGGACTATATGGTCGTTAATGACGAAATCATTATTGTCGACGAATTTACCGGTCGATTGATGGAAGGTCGAAGATGGTCTGACGGTCTTCACCAGGCGGTAGAGGCAAAAGAAGGTGTTACAGTTAAATCTGAAAACCAAACACTAGCTTCAATTACATTTCAAAACTATTTCAGAATGTATAATAAACTTTCTGGTATGACTGGTACCGCTGATACTGAAGCCGTCGAATTTAAAAAGATCTATGACCTCGATGTTTCAGTTATTCCTACGAATAAACCTCTTGCCCGTATGGATAAAGAGGATGTGGTTTATAAATCTGATAATGCTAAATACAATGCTATTGTCGATGATATTAATGAGCGTTCTCAAAAAGGGCAACCTGTTCTAGTTGGTACAGCGACGATTGATAAGTCTGAGAGAATTTCAAAGGCTCTTACAAAAGCTGGAATTCGCCATGATGTTTTGAATGCAAAACACCACGAGCGAGAAGCTGATATTGTCGCTCAGGCTGGCCGTAAAGGTGCGATTACGATTGCTACCAATATGGCAGGTCGTGGAACTGATATTGTTTTAGGTGGAAACCCTGAGTTTTTAGCTCGCGCTGTGAACCCTGATGAAGAGTCTCCAGAATTCAAAAGTGCTTTGGAAAAATTTGAGGTTCAATGCGAGGGTGAGAAAAAAGAAGTTTTAGAGTCTGGTGGTTTATATATCATCGGTACCGAACGGCATGAGTCTCGCCGTATTGATAACCAGCTTCGGGGTCGATCTGGTCGTCAAGGTGACCCTGGTGAATCCAAATTTTATCTCTCACTAGAAGATGATTTGATGAGACGATTTGGTGGTGATCGACTTTCTAAAATTATGAACACCATGAATATTCCAGAAGATGAACCCATTACAGCCGGAATGGTAACGAGATCAATTGAGGGTGCCCAAAGAAAAGTTGAAGGACATAACTTCGATATTCGTAAGCATTTGTTAGAGTACGATGATGTAATGAACCAACAACGTCATGCAATCTATGGTCTTCGCCGTTCGCTATTAGAGGGTGGAGATATTAGTGGAATCGTTTTAGATATGCTCGGTGAAGTGACCTCAGAAGTATTGGATGCCCACGCGAGTATCGATACCAAAAGAGAGCACTGGGATTTAGATGCACTAAAAACAAATTTGGAAAAGCAGTTTGGATTGAGAATCGAGAAGTCAGATCTCGACCAACCGGATCCCGATAAATTAACTGAAATTGTTAGTGCCGGAGTTAAGCATATCTATGATCACCAAAAGGAGCATATGGGTGACCTCTTTGAAGAAGTTCAAAAGAGTCTCCTTCTTGGTGCGATTGATCATTGGTGGAAAGAGCACTTACAAAGAATTGATAAACTAAGAGAGTGGGTAAATTTAAAAGCTTACGCACAAAAGGATCCACTCCTTGAGTATAAAAAAGAAGCATTTTTAGCATTCGAAGAAATGCAGAAAACGATCCGCGCTGATGTGATTGAAAAGCTAAGTAAAATTCAACTTGTCAGAGAAGGTCAGCCAACAAATCAAGATGGTCGAGTTGATGAGGATGAAGAGGCTTTAATCGAAGCACTAAAACCTCGGCAACAACAACAAAACCTTCAATACCATAGTGGTGGCGCTCCTGAAGAACTATCTGGCGGCATGGGTGGAGATCCAGGCTCTCGACAAGGGTCTGGCGGTCAGGGTGGAAACCGGGCTTCGAGGCGAAAACAAAAGCGTCGCAAGATTCGTAAATAAGAGATCAGTTCAAAGGCAGCCTTAGGCTGCCTTTTCTCATTACTGGCAATGTCAAAATCAAAAGGGTATAATTAACTAAGACCTTATATATTGGAGGTTTTTTGGTTTCTTGTCCCCATTGTGGAGCACAAATTCAAGACGATGACTATGGTATGACCCAGTGTGGATCATGTCACAACTTTGTGATGATCGATATGGACGGGAATGTTGTCGATCCAGGCCAAGAAGAAGATCTACAAGTTTCTCAAGATCCTCAAACAGCATCAAGAGTTGAATCAATTGAAGCCTACAATGATAAGGGTATTTCGAATGAACTTCAGAGTATTGAAGTCCCAGAAGATGAAGCTTCCGGGAATTTCTCAATAGGTGAACCGACCAATTCCGGTTCTTCTGATGTTTCCGATGTCGATCCCGGTGCTAGCGGAATCTTTGAATATATGGGTGGTGATGATCAGCCTGCACAAGAAGAGCAGGTACATCAAAACCAAGATCAGCAAGGCGTTGATGGGGTCATGGATTATGTTGATCAGGTCAATGAGGTTAGTCAGGTTGTTGAGAATGGTTCAGATAGTGTTATTGAAAACTTATCTGATATTAATGAGGAAGAGTTTACCGGTAATCATCAAGGGATAGAGCTTGGTGCAGTCGAAAACTCCGAAGACTATCAAAGTCCTTTGGAGTCGATGGAAGATCAAGTCGTTGAAGAAGAGCCTGAGTACGAGCAGGAAGAAATCGAAGAAATCCAACAAGATGAAGTTTTAGGTGCCGCGGACTACAATGAAGAAGAAAGTGAACACACAACTGAAGATCCTGTTCATCAAGAAGAAATTGAAGAAGATCATAACAGCCCAATGGATGGCTTTTTTGAAGAAGAGAACAATGAAAATCAAGAACCAATGGATCCAAATGATCCATTAGCTATTTCTGAATTTGCCAATTCTGAAGAATCACAGGGAATAGATGGACCATATTTATACAGAGTACTGGTCCAAGGTATTGATTCTAAAGAGATTCGTGAGAATTTACGAGAAGTTATAGAGGACTCTAAGTTTGGTTGGTCAACCGATGAGCTGATGGGGTCCATTAACTCAGGTGAGCTTCTGATTGAAGGGCTAAATCCAGTTAAGGCTTATATGTTGATTATACGTCTTCGAACCCTCCCCTTAGAAGTTTCCTGGAAACAATCAGGAATTGTAAGTGTTGAATAAAAGCTTTTTATTAATTTTAGTTTTTGCCTTAGCTCCATTGGGTGCTTTTGCGGGAGATTACTATGGTCACCAGCAGAACCTTACGGGTTTAAAGGCACAAACAAAAATTCTAGATCGCCAAATCGATCGATTAATAAAAGAGCGAAAAACAACAACCTCAGACGAGCGCAAAAAAGCGATTATTGAAGAAATCCTGCTTCTTCAAGAAGAGTTGGAAGTGGAAACAGAAAAATATAACCATGAAATTACTCATATGCGTTTTTATCACCCCGAAAAAGGTGTTCCTGAGGCTCTAGTTTATAAAAGAAAGAAGATTAAAAATCTTTCACCTTACGCTCTTGAAGAAGGTATCGATGCCAAGTTAACCGAAGCAGTTATGAATGTTGAAGATAAGTTTGGCGATCAAAAGAAGCCGGTTGAAACAATGGTTAAAAACCGTCAGCCGACATCTGTTAAAAAGATGAAAAAAGACGAAATGTCGACACTTGAGAGAATCATCTTAAAAAAGTAGTTCGTTACTCATCGTAGTTTTTTGAAATCAATTTATGATAGCTTTTATTTAGCTCGATAGAAGGTAGGAAGTTCTTGGGGCTTCCTAGTATTGTATTCTTGCCAATCAGCTTCAAGGTCTTTGCGGATTTTAAGTTCTTCAGCGGCCACGGCCGAATTTGCTTGTTCGTTAGCTAGGTCTTGTTGTTCCGCCGTCGTTTTAGGTGGAACGCGATCGCCAACATAGATCACTTTGCCCTCTTTAAACACAACTTCTTTTACCTCTTCGACATTGTCGTCAAAAAAGATATAGGTCCATCGGTCTCGCCCTTTCCATCTGCGGGAGAGTTTTGGACCTCCAACAAGTTCGATGACTTGGTCTTTGCGCATACCTTTTTTCACCTCAGGAAATTTGTCCAAAGGAGCGGTCTGGCAGCCAAGAAGGCTGAAGCAAAAAATAAGAAGTATTACAAATCTATACATAAATTAGGCTCTACTTTTACTATACTGGGTATTACCTCAAAAAGGTTTAAAAAAACTTATGGTTTACAAAAAAAGATCAGACGCAAATTAGGGGGAATTGAACTGTATAGCTGGTATACAGTTGACTAATAAATTTCTACTCTCTGATTTATTTAAGGATCAGAATTTAGCTAGTGCTCAGGCTGTCTTGGTAGATCTTTTTTGAGTAACTTACCAGAATCTCCTTTTGGTAACTCATCTAAAAAAGAAAGGTATTTTGGAATTTTAAACTTAGCCATTTTTGACTCACAAAACTGTGACAATTGATCTCTATCTAGTAGCTTTCCGGGTTTTAGAGAAACAAAGGCTCGGCCAACTTCGCCCCATCTGTCGTCTGGAACCCCTACAACAGCTACCTCGTGGATAGCATCGTGTTGAGATATCACTTGTTCAACTTCAACCGGGTAAACGTTTTCTCCACCAGAGATAAACATCTCCTTTTTGCGCCCCACGATGTAGTAGTAACCTTCTGAATCAAACTTAACGAGATCACCTGTGTGTAGCCAACCATCTTTAATTGTATCTGCGGTCGCTGCGGAGTTATTCCAGTATCCTTGCATGCACATTGGTCCCTTTAAAAGAAGTTCACCAATTTCATCAACCTTACATTCTGTCCCTTTTTTATTTATGACTTTAACGTCCACATAAAAGTTGGGAAACCCAATCGAGCCGATTTTTCTAATGGCATCTTCTTCATTAAGAGAAAATACATTTGGTCCAAACTCAGTCAGCCCATATCCCTGTCGAATAGGAATGTTTTTTTTCGCCCAAGTTTGGATGAGAGAGACGGGCATAGGTTCTCCACCGACGATCCCGTAACGGACTCCACTCAGGTCACAAGACGTGAACTCTGGAGTTTGGGCCATCATATCCATAGTCGTAGGCACTCCAAAAAGTATAGTTGCTTTGTACCTTTCACTTAGTTTTAGAATTAAGGATGGATCAAATTTTTCGACAATAACATTGGTTCCACCTTGATGGAGTGTTGGAAGAAGTAAGACGTTCCAACCTCCAGTATGGAAAAAAGGTAGAAAACAGACTTGAGTATCGTTCGCACTCAACTGTAGGCGCAATGTTGTATTGATCGAGTTCCAAAAAATCATTTTATGGGTCAGTGTCGCACCTTTTGGAAAACCTGTAGTACCCGAAGTATAAAGAATCATTGCTGGGTCTTCAAACTTCGCTTCAAAAGGGGTGACTTCTGGGGAAACATCAATTCGACAAAGTGATTTAATGTTTTGATTCTCTCCATTAACGCAAAACCTATTCTCAACATAAGCCTGTGTTGATGGGTCTAAAGCATTTTCTTTGAATTGTTCAGAATACAAGAGAACCTTTGGCCGAGAATCACGCAAAATGTGATTAATCTCAGGGACCTTCAATCTAAAATTAATTGGAACTAAAATGCCACCGAGTCTAGATATCGCAAAAAAAAGTGGTACAAAGTGAAAGTTATTTTCAGATAGAACGGCGATTCGATCACCCTTTTGAATGTTAAACTTAGCTTTTAATTCAAAAGACAAAGACAAACTTGCTCGGTAAAGTTCAGAGTAATTCCAGCTTAAGCCTGACTTCGCATCGATCAATGCAGTTTTATTGGGTGAGTATTGATCCCACCTCTTTAGCCAGTCTAATTCTATTGAATGATGATTCATAAACTCAGCCCCCACAGAATTTAATAATCATTTTTGTCTTATGCGATAACCACTAAGTTACAAGACCGCCATCGACACTGATCACGGTACCATTTATATAACTCGCTTCATCTGAAGCAAGGAACAAACAGGTGCGTGCAATATCTTCAGGTTCTCCTAGGCGTCTAACTGGAATATTACTCGCCATCTTATCGAGTATCTCCTGTGGCATAGCTTCAACCATCGGAGTACGTGTGAAACCTGGAGCAATGGCATTAGCTGTAAACCCTTTAGACCCCAATTCTCTGGCCCAAGTTTTTGTCATACCTATGACACCAGCTTTAGCCGCCACATAATTGGTTTGTCCAAAGTTTCCGTAGAGCGCTACCACACTTGAAATGCTAATGATCCGTTTATTCATCGTTTCAGAAAAATATTCGAGACACGATTTAGTGGTGTTAAACACCCCTTTCAGGTTGGTGTTAATGACTTCGTCGAACTGTTCATCAGTCATCTTACTAAAAGACTTATCGCGAGTAATTCCTGCGTTGTTAACTAAGATATCTACTTTTTCTGGTAAAGCTTCAGCTGCAGTTCTACAAGATTCGAAATCACCTACATCAACTTGTGAAAAGAAAACTTTCCCTTCAAAGTCTTTGAGTTCGAGAGCCGCCTCTTGCAAAGACTCCTCAGAGTAATCCCATACAGAAACCTTTGCCCCAGAGTTGAGAAACTCTTTGGTAATCGATAAACCAATACCCCTTGCACCACCAGTTACAAGAGCCCACTTATTTGAAAAATCATAATTTAAATTTGCCATATAAAGGCTTGTAGCATGGAAATTAGGGGTGTCTAGTGTGAAGAGTCTGTAATGCGCTGCACTTGCACAATTAACTTATAGCAGGGAACGCTGGTTACTAAATGTCTCTCTATGAAACAAAGACTAAGATCTTGTATCAAAAGCAGGGATAAAGTCCGTATTTTTGTCGAATTTTAATCCTCTGATTTTCGTTTCAGATTGAGAATATTACACTTAAGTTACTGAAATTATTGAATCCTCTAAATCTCTAAATTCTAGACGATTGTCTTAAGATTTAACGGCATTCGACCGAAAATGATATGAGAGGCAGGAAAATTTATTCGGAGGGTAGAATGAGCGTTGATCGACCCAAGAAAAACTCGCGGCGCGAGTTTATCAAGTCTGCAGGTGTTAGCTCGCTAGGGATCGCTTTAGCTATGAACAACACCGCACATGCTCAAACAGCGGAACCATGTGATCCAGATCTCATTGATAAACCTATTTGTACTGCAAATGGAATGTTTATCAATGGTCAGAAAGTAAATACACAAACTGATTTCGGAAACTTAGGTTTTGTAAGGGATAAACACAGAATCACAGTTCACTATTTCACTGAGCCTTCTTATGTGAACAATACTGCGAATCTAGAAAACAGATCTTTTCTTACGGTAGATATCGGTCCAAACACCGATTCAGGATTGTTTTACCGAGGGAACACTCAAAATTTTAATGATATTGAAGAGCTAACAGATCTTTTCATTTTTGATGCGGGGACTTGTCAGCTTTTATATAGAAAAGAATTTGGTGGTGGCGAAAAGAACCCGTCAGCCATCGTGTCTTTAGATCCACTTCATGTTTCACAACAAAGAAACTTAAACCTCATTGTTCGATCTTCTAAGTATGGGCTGTGGGGAGAAACATTTAGTTTGGGTAATACTCCAGAAACCTATAATAATTTTGTAGCACCTCAAGATGCTAATATTATTTTTAGGGGAAGCAGTACTGAGCGACCTTATATCGCTAGAGCTGCAACTGGTGGTCAGGGTGACTTAGGCTCGCTTCATAGACCATCAATCAATATAATTAACAACAATACTGTTCGAGTACATCTTGGTGGGGATGCTGCTGGGGCAGGTAAGCACGGTGCTTTTAATAATACCCATTACATCATGGGTGGAGCATTGTTTGATCAGAATGGTAACGAGCTCGCTCCACAGCAATTAATCAGCTTTACTGATGCGGCTGACCAGCAAGTTGAATTTACTGGTTTGAATTTAAGCCAACGTGGAGTGAGAACTCTACGTGCTGTGATGTTTGATACGTTTCAAGGAAAATTAATGAGTTGGGTCGATGTGTAAGCCTTAGTGGGGACACGAATAGATTCGTTTAGGTGATGACTATGTCTGATAAGAAAAAAGAAAAACTTTCAAGAAGAGATTTAATACAAGCCCTGGGGATTGGTGGCTTAGGTGCGGCTTTAGTAGCCTATCAAAACTGTTCACCTGTGGCCTTCGATAGAAACCAGATAACTAAAAATTCCGGTGGCGATACCGCCACGCCTACTCCCTTTCCTGATAACGATGATGATTGTATTAGGAGTGGTAAGGTTAGTGATGCTCCAATTTGTGAGATTAACGGAAACAGAATCAATGGAGAAGTTTTAAGGTCTCAAGCCCAGCCAGGTGATTTGTTTACGGTTGCGTTTGAACACAGAATTTTAACGAACTTGCATACCGTTAGTTACTTTGACCAAGACCTGGGAGCTATTGCACAGAAAAATATTTTTACAGTTGAGATCGGTGCTAATCCGACTGCGGGACAGTACCATCCAATTGCTTCCTCAAATTTAACTCAAGATAATAAACTGACTGATTTGTATATCTTTGATAGCCAAACTTGTGAGCTTTTAAGGTGGCATCGCTTTTCTTCAAACTCACAAAACGCATCTGTGATGATGGTGGCAGATGATGCTTGGATTACTCAAAGTAGATCAGTAAAGGTTGTAGTAAGAGATGCGCTTCATGGTTATTGGGGTGAGGATTTCACATTTAGTAGTTTAAATGCGATTCCTTATTCTAATCAGGTCGCGACGTTTGATGCGAATCTGCCTTACGGTGGTTCGACCCTTCATCGTCCATATATTGGTTCGAATGCAACAGGTGGTCAGGGTGATCTAGGTCAAGCCCACGCTCCGCACATCCGTATTATTAATGATAATAGAATTGAAGTGACCCAGGGGAACTTAAATATGCGTCATGGTGTTGTGAATAACGCTCACTATATCAATGGTGCTGCACTTTATGATCAGCATGGACACTTTATCTCCAACTATGCTGAGACAAATGTATCGAGAGCTGGTACCCACAACTTCATTTTTGACGGGTTGAGTCTCTCTGCCCGTGGAATTCGTGAAATTCGAGCGGTCACATTTGATACTTTCAATGGTTATTTAATGGGTTTCAAGCGCATATAAAGAGATTGTGCTGACCTATTTTCCTAATAAATTCAATAGTTTAAAGATGCAAGGCCGACATAATTGTCGGCCATTTTTTTTGTGTTTTTTAGTCCCATTTATGCTATTGTGAACTCCAAGTAGTTCAAATAAATTTGAACTAAATCCGGTGGTTTTTTGCCTAGTCGAAAACCAAATGCAATGCTATAGAGAATAGGCATTTTACTACCTTTAAAATTTTCTTTCCTGCAGTTGAAGCAGTAGGAGTGAGGAGAGTCATGTCTCAGGATTACAATCCCAGTGACTATAACCGTGGTGGATTAATCGCATTCGTCTTCTCCATGGTTTTTACGTTTGTGTTTTTTATTTATGTTGGAGTGATTCACAAAGGTGTTGATCTCAGGGAAATTCCCGAAGGTGGTGCGCCAGTTCAAACTTTAGCTAAGTTTGATCCAAAAAAAGTTGAGAACCCTTGGGTCTCTTCTGAAGATATGATCAAGCACGGTAAAAAGGTTTACAACGCAAACTGTGTAGCCTGCCACGCAGCCGATTATAAAGGTCTGGCTGCAATGAAGCCAACGCCAAGGAATTTAGTTGAAGGGAAATGGGTCAAAGGCGGCAGCAAAGAAGCGATGATGAAAACTTTGATCGCTGGCTTCGGAACAGATGCTAACGGTAACCCAAGTGCCATGGTTAGTTTTGCGTACCTTCCGGTAAGTGATCGCTGGGCGGTTATTCATTTCATTCATAGTATTACAGAAAATAAAGTTGCAGACGATACATCTAAACTAGAGGCGTATGCTAAAACATTAAACTAGTTAGTGAAATAAATGAGAAGTTTTACATTGTTAGTTACATCAATCTTATTTTTCGGAGTTGTCATGATTCCGAAGGCCGAGTCTTATGACTCGAAAAAGATTGAAGCTAACAAAAACGAACTTCCCAAAGAGCTTGAGGGGATAGGAATTACTGAACAGCTCGGTAAGAAGTTGCCTCAGAACCTTAAATTTAAAGATCAAAACGGAAATGTTCATACCCTGGGTAGCTTTTTTAAGAATGATCTCCCTGTCGTTTTGAGTTTGGTTTATTTTAACTGTCCAAGCCTCTGTAATTTTCATCTCAATGGAATTATGGAGACTCTTGGGAAAATTGACCTTGTTCCTGGTAAAGACTATCGAATGATTGCTATTTCATTTGATCCTAATGAAACTCCGAAAGACGCCAAGAGAAAGTACCAGTCTTTTGCTGACTCATTTGAAAATCTTAATGAAGAAGGAATTTTCTTTTTAACAGGTGATGCTGACTCTATTAGGCAAGTCACAGAAACAGTTGGTTTCAAATACAAATGGGAAAAAGAGACGAAACAATGGGCTCATGCCTCTGCTGCAGTGACTATGACTCCAGACGGTGAGATGTCTCGCTACTTGCATGGAATTGTTTTTGATCAGAATACCACTCGTCTTTCTATAGTTGAGGCGAGCCAAGGTAAGATCGGGGATATCGTAGATAAAATTGTCCTCTTTTGTTTCAACTATAATCCTAAAGAAAATAAATACGCGGTTGTTGCTTTTAATGTGATGAGACTTGGTGGAGGAATGATGTTACTTATCGTTGCTCTCTGGGTTGTTCCATTTTGGTTGCGACAGCGCCGTTTAAGAAGAAGCTATAGTAATAGAGCTATTGAAGGAGTTCGTTAATGATACTGGATCCCTTATTTGCGCATGCGAGTACTTTCATGCCTCCTCAGGGAACGGAAATGGCTAAGCAATTTGACGCATTATATGCGTTTCTATTAATTGCTAGTCTTATTTCGTTCATTATCTTGATTGGTGGTTTGATTTTATTTGTGCTCAAATACAAAAGAAAATCCATCGAAGACAAGACAGCATACATTACACACAATACTTTTCTGGAGTTTTTGTGGTCTTTTATCCCATTCGTCATCTTTATCGTTGTTGGGGTTTGGGGAGCGGTACTTTTCTATCAACAAGAAAAGGACTTAGAAAATGCTATTGAAGTTCATGTTGTAGCTAAAAAGTGGAACTGGGAATTCGTTTATAAAAACGGAAAAGTAGTTACTGATAGTGCTGACGATGATGGTAATCGAGTATTTTCGACGATGATTATACCAGAAAAAACTCCAATTAAGTTGATCATGACTTCTAGGGAAGCATCGAAGTCAACTAAAGCTGTAATTCATAGTTTTTTCATTCCAGCATTTCGACTTAAGCAGGATGTTCTCCCCGGCACATATACTAAAATTAACTTTATTGCCGAAAAACAGGGTGAGTATCAGGTTTTCTGTACAGAGTACTGCGGAGATGCCCACTCCAAAATGTTAGCTAAAATAAAAGTAGTTTCTAAAGAGGCTTATGAAAATTGGTTAGTTGAAGAAACTGAATTTATCCAAAGAATGGCGAGTATGTCGCCAGCTGAGCTGGGTAAATTAGTTTATCAGCAAAACCAGTGTATTGGGTGTCACTCTGTGAATGGAACTGTTGTTGTTGGTCCAACCTTCAAGGGACTGATTGGTTCTAATAGAGAGTTTGCAGACGGTGCTAAAGCGGTCGCAGATGAAAATTATATTCGAAGCTCGATTTTGAATCCAAGTGAACAAATCGTTAAAGGATTCGGGGCTGCTGGCAGTCAGAGCACAATGCCTATGTATAAGGGTGTGCTTTCAGATGAACAAATTTCTCAAGTTATTGAGTTTATAAAAAGTATTCAGTAGGAGGAAACAATGTCACAGGCAAGCGAAGCGGGCCTTAACTATCTAAACCACGAAAAAGGTCTCATGTCGTGGTTAACGACATTGGATCATAAGCGAATTGGTTTAATGTACGGAATAATGATCGCTCTCTTTTTCTTAGTAGGTGGTATCTTTGCACTACTAATTCGTTGGGAACTTTTCCAAGTTGGTGAAGCTTTCTCGGGTGCTCAATATAATCAGTTTATGACTTACCATGGAGCCATAATGGTCTTCATGGTTATTGTTCCGGGAATTCCAGCGATATTAGGTAACTTCTTTTTGCCTTTGCAGTTGGGTGCAATGGACGTTGCCTTTCCAAGGCTAAATTTGGCCAGTTGGTATGTCTATATGTTGGGGTCAATTATGGCAGTCTCTACCCTTTTTATGGGTGGGGTTGATACCGGGTGGACTTTCTACACACCATACTCAATAGGAAGTAACGGCGCTGTTGTTATGATGGTTTTAGCCGTTTTCATTTTGGGTATGTCTTCAATCCTAACAGGCTTGAACTTTATCGCGACGGTGCACAAATTAAGAGCTCCTGGAATGACGATGAATAGAATTCCATTATTCGTTTGGTCTATTTATTCAACGGCCATTCTTCAGGTTCTAGCGACTCCAGTATTAGGTATTACGGTTCTATTGTTGGCGATGGAAAAGATTTTCGGAATTGGTTTCTTCGATCCGGCTCTCGGTGGTGACCCGGTATTGTTCCAGCATTTCTTCTGGTTCTATTCTCACCCTGCCGTTTACATTATGATTCTACCAGCAATGGGTATTATCTCTGAGCTTATTACTACTTATAGCCGTAAGACGATTTTTGGTTACACTGCGATCGCTTATTCTTCTCTAGCGATTGCCGCCGTGAGCTTCTTTGTTTGGGGTCACCATATGTTTGTGAGTGGTCAGTCAGAACTCGCTGGTGTACTTTTCTCGATTATTACAATGCTTGTTGGTGTTCCAACAGCCATTAAGTTGTTCAACTGGCTTGCGACTATGTACAAGGGTTCGATTCAGTTAGAGAGTCCAATGCTATACGCCATTGGATTTATGTTCCTCTTTACCATTGGTGGTGTAACAGGAATCATGCTTGCTGTTACAGCTCTAGATGTTCACTTTCATGATACTTACTTTGTTGTGGCTCACTTTCACTATGTGATGGTGGGTGGAACTTTGATGGCTATTGGTGGAGGAGTACTTCACTGGTGGCCTAAGATGTTTGGTAAGATGTTTAGTGAATTCTGGGGCAGAATGTCGTTCGTATTCGTATTTATCGGATTTAACGTAACATTCTTTCCACAGTTTGTTTTGGGTTCAATGGGGATGCCTCGTAGATATCACACATATCTTCCTGAGTATGAATCTCTTAACCAGATTTCAACTGTTGGTTCTTGGTTGATTGGTCTTGGCTTCTTTATCCTTTTAGGAGTGTTGATTCACTCTCTAGTTGCTGGAAAGAAAGCTCCTGCTAACCCATGGCACTCTAAAACACTTGAGTGGGAAACAGAGTCCCCACCAATTTTTCATAACTTTGACAAAACACCAACTGTAACGGCAGGTCCATATGAGTACAGGTAACATCGTAAGAAAAGATGGGCATTACGCTCATCACTTCGAAAGTGCAGAGCAGGAGTATACAAGTTCAAAACTTGGAATTTGGTTGTTCTTATCAACTGAGATTCTGATGTTTGGTGGCTTGTTTGTAGCATTCTTTATCTACAAGGGAATGTATCCAGAGGTCTTTTTTAAGGGTGCTGAGTCACTCTCATGGCAGTTTGGAGCCGTCAATACAGTTGTATTACTTGCGAGCTCTTTAACTATGGCTCTTGGGATTCACTACATCCAAAAAGGTAGAAATGAAGCTGCTTTTTGGCAGCTAATTATTACTGTTCTATGTGGTGCCATCTTTATGGGGATTAAGTACATAGAGTACTCTTCAAAATTTGAAGCTGGTTTATTTCCAGGTGCAATGTTTGCTGGTGACTCTGCGGGGATTTGGAATCTTCCGCTGTACTTTTCTTTTTACTTTATGATGACGGGTCTTCACGGACTTCACGTTTTAATTGGAATGGGCCTAATTACTTGGGTGGCTATTCGTTGTAAGCGTGGAGAGTTCGGTCCTAAGTATTATACACCTGTAGAAGGTGTTGGACTTTTCTGGCACGTTGTCGATTTGATTTGGATTTACTTATTCCCATTACTTTATTTGGTTGAATAGGCAGAAGGAGACTTAAATGAGTGATCATCATGACGTTTATCACGTAACACCTTTTAAAACCTATATGGGTGTATTTGTTTCTCTACTCGTACTGACTATTCTTACAGTATGGGTTGCGACTATTGATTTCGGTGCATTAAATGCGTTTGTTGCATTTGGAATCGCCACAGTAAAAGCTGGTTTAGTACTTCTATATTTTATGCATTTAAAGTATGAAGTAATGGCCAACAGAGTGATTATGGCATCTGGATTTTTCTTCTTGGCACTCTTATTTATTTTCGTCTTAATTGACATTGTTTCGAGAGTACCTGTTGAGAGTACTCTCTAGCAATAGCTAGGAGTAAAGTGAGCTATAAGGCTTATAAAGAATTAACAAAATCGGGCATCGTTTTCTTTGTCTTGGTAACTGGAGCTGCAGGCTACTTTTTAGGGTTAGGCCACGTAGCTCCTTTTGAATTTGGTCACCTTATTTTCACACTTATTTCTCTTTATGGATTCGGTGCGGGAACTTGTGCTCTAAATCAAATCCAAGAGATTGAAATAGATCGTAAGATGGATCGGACTAAGAACCGACCGCTTCCGAGTGGAAAGATTTCTAAAGCTCAAGCCTATGGTATTGTAGCGGGCCTTCTAACCATGGGAACTGGAATAGGTCTTGTGGTAACTCCGAGAATTGTTGTCGTCGGTTGGCTTACGTTCCTACTTTACAATTTATTCTACACCCTTATATGGAAACGTAGGTGGATTTTCGGTGCGGTACCCGGAGCGATTCCAGGAGCTATGCCTGTAGTTTTCGGTTTCGCCGCCAATAACAATAACTTTTTTGATCCTACATTGATTTTTGGGTTTTTGATAATGTTCTTATGGCAAATGCCGCACTATTGGTCTTTGGCTATAAAATATAAAGATGATTACGCGAAAGCGGGCTTACCAATAATGCCTACTAAATTGGGAATGGATAGAGCCTTCTTTCATATAGGACTTTATACTTTTGCATATGTTGCGGTTGCTATAGCAACACCGTTTTTTGTGCCGTCATCCCTTGGCTATTTGCTATTGGTATTGCCACTAAGTTTTAAAGTCATTTGGGAATTTTTTAGGTTTTATAACCAAGGCGAACAAAAAGGTTGGTTGCGCTTTTTTCTTTGGACAACATTTAGCATCTTGATTTTTCTCATCGTTCCAGTGGTAGATAGGTGGCAACATATCATTTTTGAATTTTAAGGAATTTGGTATGGATAAATCAAAACTTAAAGTTAAATCTATTATTGGCCTCTTGGGTATCCTTATTTTTTTAACATTCGACCTCATGTTGTTTGGTGCTGGAGTAAGAGCTCTTGATGCTGGTTTGGCCTGTCCTGACTGGCCACTTTGTTTTGGTAAAGTTGTTCCTGATCTGCACTTGGGTGTTTGGCTTGAGTTTGGACATAGGGCTATTGCCGGTTTTGTATTTATACTTTTTGTCGTTTTGATTTTCAAATCACTTAAGCTGAAGGGTTATTCTGGATTTAAGTGGATGCTTGGTTTTGGTTTTTTTATGCTGGTTGCTCAAGTCATAATGGGTGGACTGACAGTACTTCGATTACTTGAGCCTGGTATCGTTACTCTTCATTTAACTTTAGCGACTGTATTTTTGGGAACTCTCTATATTATGAGAGAATATGCAAAAAGAGAGGTTTCTGAAAAAGTTAAGAATTCTGTATCTATGTTAATGCGATTCTTACTGACACTTCCAGTAGCCGTCGTCTTTGGTCAAATTATGCTCGGGGGCTGGGTTGCGACAACATACTCGGGAATGGTTTGCGTTGACTTTCCTACATGCAACGGGAGTTTAATTCCCACTCTTGAAGGTCCTATTGGAATTCAGGTTATTCATCGTTTGGGTGCTTATCTGACTGCACTTGTTGTTTCTGGGTTTGCTTTTTATGTCTTGTTTGCCAAGAGTTTTGCTTCAAACCTAAGGTTGAAGAAATTAGCAATTTATTCTGTGGTTATGGTTTTTGCTCAGATCGGATTAGGCGTAATGAATGTATTTCTTCTTATCCCGGCTTGGATGACAGTTCTTCATCTCGCTGGTGCACTTGTTCTCTTCCGTTTTTGTTTAGAAACTTCAATTGTTTCGTGGATGGGTGAAGTCGTGGAAGCAAAATCAGAAAAGCTAGCTACTCAAAAAATTCCTAAGATTCAGGTTGCTAAATCCTAAGCTTGTTTTTCTTCAGGTGAGTCTTGGGTGCGCTTTAAAGTCACAAAAAAAGCGCAGCTCATATGAAGTAAACCAATGATCAGTGGGATCGAGAAGATCCAGTATAGTTTTTGTTGTAGATTGTGATGGCTTTCGTTTTTCACGTCGAAAGGAATGAGGGTCGCAATTCGCTCAAACTTAAAATCGTAATATTGATAGATAAAGTAAGTTATAATAAACGAGCTCATAAAAAAGATACTAATTAGTGTAAACTTGCGAAAATCTGACTCGATCCTTGGGCCGAGAGAAACCCAGGCCGACGGAGCAACCAAGAGCATGCTAATGAACGCAGTTATTAAAAATGGTTCGGCCACAAACAATTACTTTCGAAATTCTTCTGGGGTATCAATTTGTTTAAAAGGGTGTGACTCTTGAAAGTAATCGAGTTCCATACAAGTTTTATAAATTCTTTCTAAAAGAGGGTAATCAGCCACATCTATTCCATAGCGCTCGACACTAAATACATGAGCTACAATAAACATATCTGCAGCTGAAACTTGATGTCCCACTGCAAATCTCCCGACACTCTTGAGGACTAATTTATTTAGAGCCTCTAGGCCTCGCTTGTGAAAGTGAACTGCCCATTTATTTTTTTGATTATCATCTAAACCAAAATCATTTTTTAAGGTTTGAAGAACATAAAGATTCACAAGGGGTTGAATTCCAGAGTTTACGAGTTCACAAATTTGTCTGATCTTTGCGCCTGTCATTGGGTCGCTTGAGAACAATGGGTTGTCAGGATTGATTTGATCTAGATACTCAAAGATTGCCATCGATTGGCTAATAGCCTTACCTTCGTGAACTAGGGTTGGAACCTGTTGCATTGGGTTTAGAGTCGTAAAACCATCTTTCCGCTGTTGCCCACCGCCTTCTAGCAAGTGAACGGCCTTGTATTCATAGGGCATGTTTTTGTATTTAAGAGCAATCCTGACGCGATACGAAGCTGAACTTCTAAAATAGCTATATAGTTCCATTTAAAACTCCCTTTGATTCATCTATTTTATATTCACTTGGCCTAAGGTCACTCATTTGGACATCGTGGCAATTCTATCTAGACATAAAGCACTAATTGGAATAGTTTCCATAGTCTCAAGGAGTATGTATGAAACTAGGTACCTTAAAAGACGCAAATAATTACGATGGTCAACTGATTGTAGTCAGTCAAGATAACACAAAGTATGCATTGGCGACTGATATTGTCCCAAGCTTGAGAGAGGCTGTTGAAAAGTGGGCGCACTATAAACCTAGTCTTGAAGCCAGATATAATGATTTGAATGATGGTAAGGTTGAGGGAAAAGAGATAGTTAATGAGAATCTTCATTCCCCTCTACCCAGAACTTTTCAGTGGGCTGATGGCTCTGCTTTCATTCAGCACGTGAAGCTTGTAAGAAAAGCTCGTGGGGCAGAAGTTCCACAGTCACTTTATGAAATTCCATTAATGTACCAAGGTGGCAGTGATAACTTTCTTGGGCCTTATGATAATATTCCACAAGTGTCTTTTGAGCACGGAACTGACTTCGAAGGTGAAGTTGGTGTAATTACAGATTACGTTCCTATGGGAACTAGTCCCGAAAAAGCTCTTGAGAAAATTTTGCTCATTGTAATCATTAACGATGTTTCTCTTAGAGGGTTGATTCCTCAAGAATTAGCTCAAGGCTTTGGATTTTTGGTTTCGAAACCTTCAAGTGCTTTTGCACCCTTTGCTGTCACTCCGGAAGAGTTAGGTAGTGCTTGGAAAGAGGGAAGAGTGCATCTTCCATTGAATGTTGAATACAATGGAGAGTTTTTTGGGAAAGCCAATGGAAGTGAAATGTACTTCCACTTTGGTCAGTTGATTGCACATGCTGCACAAACTAGAAACCTAATGCCAGGAACTATTATTGGTAGTGGTACCGTTTCTAATGAAGATGCTTCCGTTGGTTCAAGCTGCTTAGCTGAAAAGCGAATGCTCGAAAAGATCAATGAGGGTGAGATAAAGACTCCGTTTATGAAGTCTGGAGACACCATCAAAATGGAAATGCTCAATGAACAAGGACAAAATATCTTTGGAACCATTGAGCAAAAAGTCGTTAAAGCTTAGAACACTACTACTGAGTCTGTGTACAGTTAGTTGTACATTCGTTAGCAGCCACGATTGGTCCTGGAGTCGTTTGTCGATTATGAAGATCAATCGATTGTTGGATGCTTGATACGAGTGTTCTTCCCCATTCTTGATACCTTGATGGTGGCAGGTGAACGTCACCAATATCTGGTCGATCAAATGCTGGAAGTAGTGCTGTACTATCGATGACGCTACATCGATCGCCTGCTGCTCTTTTGATTCCATTAACAATTCTGGTTGTTCGCTCCGAAGGTTTGCCCCACCCAGTTGGTGTTACAAAAATACATTGAATGTCAGAGTTTCTCGGGTGAGCGTTTAGAGCTTCAATTAAGCAGGTGTATTGTGCTGCAATTAATTCTTCGCCATTGTCTCTTCCTGCCAGGCCAAGTAAGTTGTCTCCCAGTTCCACAACAACAGTGTTAGCGTCTTCGATAGCTTCACTCATTCTTCCTCCGGCCCTAACTGAATTGTATGAGCCTGAGTTTCGACTGTAGGATGTGCCATCCCATTGATGGCGACTGTGTAAACCAGTGTGGTCGCCTGAACACCAATGACTAGGGGCTGACCCAGGAGAGCCATGAATTCTTACATCGTGCCCATTTCCAGATAGGCCCTCGGCAAGTGTAGTACCTAAACCAATTTCTGTACCGCCTGCTGTTAAATGGGAGTCTCCGATAACTAAGATGTTTCTTTTTCCATTTTCTGTATCTGCTCCAGAGGTGTCTGGCTCTTCAGTTGCGGTTCTTACATCTGGGATCGCAGTAAGATCAATATCACCGCTTGGTGGTGTGATTGCGAGTAAATTAATAGGCTCTTGACGAGTGACTTCAGGTGTAACCGCGGCCGGAGTTCTGTCTCCTGCATCTGCGGCTACATCAGTCCCATCTTCTTCAACTTCTGGAGCGCTACGTGTAGAAATTGTTACAGTAGAGCGAGGCATGCTTTCTGCCTTTGCGATGATAGCAGTTGTTCGTCTTTCAATAACTCCGCAGATTCTGCCTTGGGCATTTTCACCACCACAGTAGGTAGCTACAGATTGGTTGAACTCAACCATTTCTTCATAACGGCCTTTTTCAACAAGGAGTTTTGCAATATCTTCTGCCTTGTATCCGCCATTATCAGTGTCACCAATATATTGATCCTGACAGCTTTTAAAACCACGTTGACCAAGTGGAGCACAATAACCTGTGCCGCCAGAGCCAAGTCCAAATAAAAGAGGATTACAGAGCATTTCACCTTCAGAACAACTCACCTGTTCACCGTAGGTGGTCCGTAGTTCTTCCCAATTTTGAGCTTCTTTACGAACACAATAGGGGCGAGTCCATCCGTCTCGCATTTGATATTCGCCTGGCCACCCATTATACAAACAAGTATTTCCTGGAGACCTAAAACCCCATTCATTGGCGTGGGCATCCGTAGCCAAAACTCTATTTAGAAAATTTAAGAAACTATTATCTGAATACCTTGAACGATGTTCTTTTCTGATCTGTGCTTTTTCCATTTTGATCAGGGCTTTTCTTAAAAGCATTAGGTATTTGTACTGATCTTTTTTGGGTAAGAGTTTTAGTTGCCAAACTTTAAGTTTTGCAATTTTAAATTGGGTTCTTGCTCTTAATCGCTTTCTTTTTTGTAACTTACGGATTCGCTTAATTTTTTTGTATTTAGCAGTAAGCTTGCGAGATTTCTTTAATGAGCTTGTTCTTTTGTAGTTTGATTTCTTGATCGTTCTTGATCTTTTTTTGTCGTAACTATTTTTAGCTTTCGAAAAACTGATATCAATTCCTGTAAAAGAAATCAAAACAGTCGCTAACAATAAACGACTCAATACCACTTGCGGTTTTATCGTACTTCCATGAAACATAAGTAATCACCTCTCATACTTCATAAAGCAATTTTTGCACCTAAATTAATATCAATAATTTCAAGTACTTAAGTCCGTGATTCATAATGAGACTGTATAATAATAAGACACACACCATGAGCCTAAACAGTTTGGATTTTCAGCTACGAGTTAATGTTGACGTTCTTTGTGGTGTTTATTAATTTTCAAGTGCAAATAAGAGTGAGGAGAGACTGTGAAATTTCCAAATAAAATCCATAATACAGAAGAGCATCTCCGAAATTTAGACTATGCGATTAATGAATCTTCGATTGTCGCTCTTACAGATACAAAAGGTATAATAACCTTTGTTAATGATAAGTTTTGTG
>CAZFYV010000020.1:7897-22325 GCA_964523195.1 uncultured Pseudobdellovibrionaceae bacterium | reverse complement strand
TATTCACTTTGGTGACTTGCTTTTGTGAGCCTTAAAGGTGATCTTTAGATCATCGCGGAAAGGCCCTAACTATGAGTAATACACATCACGAGATTAACTATATTGAATTTTCGGTACACGATATGGAAGTTGCAAAACAATTTTACTCCAAGGCCTTTCAGTGGGAATTCACCGATTACGCACCTACTTATTGTGGAATCAAAAAATCATCTGGGGGAGAAATTGGCGGGTTTTCACAAACTGATCAAGTCACTACTGGCGGACCACTTATTGTCCTTTTCTCTGAAAACCTGGAAAAATCGCTAAAATTAGCTACAGAAGCCGGGGCTGAAATCACCAAAGACATCTTCGAGTTTCCTGGAGGAAAGCGTTTTGAGTTCAAAGATCCAAGTGGCAACCAACTGGCTGTATGGTCTGAGCTCTAAATAAAAGCTATTTCACCTATAATTAAAACCAGTAGTTAGCCCCATTTTTAACCTTAATTGTGGCCTCCAAAGCCACTAAAGTGCCTTTCCACGGCATCTTTAAGGCCATTTTGTAAAGATTTCCTCGATCGACCAGTAACTTTCTGTTTTTCCTGGGTTCTTGTATTATAGCGCATCGCGTCAATTATACGCTGAATGGGACTTTCACAATTTAGCAATGAAGATGGTATGTTTAGGACACTAAGTAAATATACAAATGGAGTCGTGCTTGCTCTGGCCACTTTGGGAATGGTCACTGCCTGTACTTTTAAAAGACCTGGAGTTGAAGAACCACCTATCAACTCTCTCGACGAACGAATCAATAAGAATTTCTTCGTAAACCAAGCGGGATCAAATGGCAAAACCAAGCCAAAGACATTCCTATGTGCTTGGGCCCCGATTCGTGAACGAGCATATGCTCAGTGGCAGTTTGCCCACGCAGCAGCCACAAATACGATGCATTGTAATGTGGAATGGGTCATTACCGAGAGCGCAGTCGTCGGTCATCAAATTGACCCCAGCTACCCGAACGACAGATCTCAATGGAAAAAGATTATATCTATACCCATCGAGAGGCACTATCACTACGAACCGTCTCGCGACAGTCGCGGTCGTGACACAAATAATTTTATCAAGAACTCTCAAAGAGATCCTTGGAACCGCAGACCCTATATGGATTTAAATCTAAAGGGCATCCAGTTTCATGATCGATATATGAAGTTTTTTAGAAACGGAACCCAAGTTACAGATATTAGAGATATCGAGTGGGATTTTGAAAATGGCTTTCTTGCGTTCACAGTCGACGCCATGGATGCCCGCTGGGGAAGTGATTCTCAAGCTCAAATCCGAGTGAACTTTAAATCATTTACCCACAATCCAGACTTCAAAAAGACACCTTATGATGAACAAAACTCCAGGTTCTTAAACGCCCTTCACATTCTTGGCAAACAAGTCGAAGGAACCCAGCCAGTTCTCTATGCGGGTCACTGGGATCTAAGTAAGACTCATACAATTTACCTCAATGGTTTTAACGAACGATATCGTAAGATCGTTGTAGATTCAGTCGAAGATTGGAACAAAGCTTTTGTAGAAATTGGAGCTGTTGAAGCCGGCCGCAAGCCATTTGTTGTTGCTGATAAAGAACTTAAATACCCAATGGATCTTCGATATCCAACTATCACCTGGATCGACGACCGAAGGATCTCTTCGAACTCTGGTTTAGGAATAGGACTAGCCTCATCAGATGTTAGGAATGGTGAAATTCTTTGGGGTGGAGTTGTCCTATATGGTGGAATGATCGACCGCTATGTAAGAGCCTATTCCCCTACTGACAGTGTTGGATCAAACGCACAAACCCAAGGTTTGCATTTACATGAATTTTTTAAACCAAAAGGTCTCGACAAACCTCTCACACAACTATTTGGTGAATCGTCACTAGATTTTATGATTTCTCCAGAAGGTCAAAGCCAGTTGCGCACGACTTTTATGGGGATTCAAGAATCCGTTAAAGACCAACTTCAAGAAAAGCTCAATCAAATTCAATCTCGAGGAGCTAACAGCGAACTTACAGCAGAAGTTGCTGAGCTACAAACTCGACTGTCTTCGATTGAAAGCACAATGAATAGTCAACTCTTTGAATCGAGCAACCTCAATCGCTACATCAGAGAAGACTATCTTTATAAAGGTGTTGATGGAATACTCCCTAATCGATTGGAGCTCTACAATAAGACATTTAATTTATCGACTCCTGAGTCTCTAAAGATCGAACAGGCCATTCTTGGCGAAAACTTTAGAAATCTCTCAACTGAAGAGCAAGCCTCTCATCGCTATAGCACTGTTAAACAAGAAATTTTTAATTACTACAAAAGTGGAGTCTTTGATCGCGAAAGAACATTTGACCAAATGGTTCCTCAGTGGCAGTCAGGAATCTCCGAAAGAATGGAAAAAGAAGGACAATTAAATCTTAACGATGCCGCAGATGGGATCGTAAAGGGACTTGCCCTCCACGAAATCGGTCACTTCTTAGGCTTAGGTCATCAATTTAAAGGAAACTTTATGCCTCAAAGAGGAAGTGTTCCTGACAAATTTATTGATGGAGACCCTAATTGTTCTGATTCACCCGAAGCCCCATGCCGTAAGGGACTTATGGCCATGGCTCAAGACAACAATAAGAACTATACAACAGTGATGGATTATTCCAATGGTCGCTCTGAAATCTATACTTCCAAAGAGGAATGGTTACCAGGCCCCCATGACAAACTCGTACTAAGATATCTCTACAAAAAAGAGTATCCTGTTTTCAAAAAAGGTGACGCTGATTTTACTTACCAACCAGTCCCTGAAAACGGATTAATCCCGCAGAACTTTTTTAGTGAAGAAAAAGAGTCTCATACTGGTTTCTTTGAAGCTTGTACTGATCTAGAAGCTTCTCTTAACACAGATCCTTTTTGCCGAAGATGGGACCGTGGACACGATGCCTACTCAATAGCAAAGAATCTTATGGAAGATTTCAAAGCAAACCTAGTATCACTACTTAACGCCTTTACCAGTGCTAAAGGTGGTCATGACTATAGAATTCAGGGTTACTTGTTTTATAACGCTCTCAGAACATTTGCTCATGCTAGAACATTCTATGATGAGATGAGAATTCAAATCGATTCAAAACCTAAGTACGCTAATGCGTTTAAGTACATTCGACGCAACCAAGACAGCCTCTACAACTTTGCAAAGTACTGTATGGAGCCAGAAAAAGCTCCTGCCACAATGCAGGGCTATTTCAAAACCCTCGTTTACAAAAACGGAGCTAATGGCGAGAAAACAGAAATACATGATTTCTGCAAAGCCAATATCTACGTTCTTACAGAATTTAAAAACCTCTTAGAACGCAAAGGTAGTGACAGAACAGTTGTTGATCACAGTCAGACCTTCGTCCCCTCTGGAATCTCCGGTGGTGATAGCGTTAGGAACTGGGGCAGTATTTTTGGACGATACAAAGAGATCAGTTATTTGCCTGTGCGGTTATCGGCTCTTTTAGCTCTAACAACGGCTAGCCCCTGGTTTATGTGGGGGCCCTGGCAAATTCCTATTCAAAAGTACTCAGACACCAATGCCAGTTTTTCTTACCAGACACTATTTCCATACGAATTTATGGGAGCTCTCAACGCAGCAGTTAAAGACAGTTTAAGATTTGGTGGAACGATAGACCAAGAAGCTGCCGAGATGGGTCTATTGATGCTCTATTTACCGTCGTTCCTATTTCAAAACAATTATATAAGTAATGATAAAAAGAATCGATTTCCTCAGGATTACATTGAGAATCTTCGCTCTCAGACACAATTTAATTTCCAATTAACTCCAATCATATTAACAAAGATTGATCCTCCACAGGGAAAACCGCCATCTAGAGCATTCAAATTTAAAACAACTTATTTCGATATGGCTAAACGAAGTGAAATAGATCTACCCTACTCCTTTGTTCTGCCAGAGAACCGAGTACTAGCTAAGGGTCTTGAAGGACAATTCTTTTTGCCAATGACTCGTTTTAGATTCATTAGTGATAAGGTCGGATATATCTGGTCACTAGAAATGAATTATACTGCGAAACATGACGACCCTCTTACTGGGGTTTCTGTTCGAGCCGGCGTCGATGAAGAGTATCAAACAATTGTTCGTCAATGTGTCTACGGAGACGGCAACGGATTAAATTCATTTTTTAATGACACCAATAATCTATTTTCAGGATTTGAAGTATTGAGCGGTATTGCCACCGACAAAGGCTTGAGAATCCGCTTCGAAGATTCAGTGAAGGACGCCTTTAGTCTTTACTGGAATCCTGAAACACCTAATCACAGCGACCCGGAGGTTTGCGAAGAAACACTTAAAGGTATTGGTCTAATCATAAGTTCCTCAGCCCTACTTAACGGCTTTTGGACTTCAGAAGCTTTCGATTATTTGATGTGGTAGGTGGAGCTATGAAGATGTTTAAGACTTTTATTCTTTTAAGTAGTTTTATTTTACTCGCTGCCTGTAACACTGAGGTACACCGAATCAAGCACAAGGCCCCAGGTGATATCAACCCTGACTTTGAAACAAGTAGTGATGAGACCTTTGAAGCTCAAGCTCAGTTCAAAAAATTCAATCAGGAAGAATTAGATAATATAGTGCAAAGTGGACAAGCCAATGAAATAATGAACAAAGTGATTCTTCCACTAAAAGAAGATATCTTTAATATTAAAAATGATATCGATCCAAACTTTGTTCAAATGCAATCCTTTGCTGATCTTCTCAGGGCCTACAACTTAGGAATCCTAAGTGTATATAAATCGAACCCGTCTCTCTTAACTCAGCATAAGGTACTCCAAGAGTACGAGTTAATGTTAAGTTACAACTGCGATGAAAAACTTGAAGGTGGATGCCCAGTTGTCCAAATATTGAGAGCAGACCCCTCTAGCCGATCTGTAGTAAAGATTATTGCTTCGACTAAAGAAGACGTTTTTCAATATTATAGAACTTTAGGCATCGCTATGGATCTATCAAACAGATCTAATGATGATGAACTCAATTTTATGTACATTCGACGAGCTCAGGAGTTCGGGAAGGCACTTCAAGCAGAACCAGAAAAATACTCTCAATACGAGCTTACAAGACTTTCCAGGGTTTTCCACAATACGCTAATCGACTTTAAAGGTGCTGACCCCAACTCCACAGAGTACAAAGAGTTTATGGACTCATTCAATCCTTGGGAATACTCAAGGCATAACTCTAATTTATTCAAAGACAGTGCTAAGCATCTACTTGATCAAGCAGCTCGTCTATTTATGTATGATGGGGATCAACTCAACGAGTCCCTCCTAGAAACTATTAAAGCCATACAGAATGACAAGACAAACCCTGACTCACCCGGTGTTCTCGCGGTATTGGAGGACATTAAGTCTGACCCTAATCTAAGTCGTGTAATAACTAATCTTGGATTAACCACAGAATTTGCGGCAGACGAGAACTACTACATTATCGACCGATTATTCAACGATCATTTTACAATCGATGAAGCTACTAAAATCTGGGAGAACACCAAGCAGGACAAAAATGCGATGTTAAAACTGGTTCGCTCTTTCGTCCAATTGCAAGTGGCTTTTATGATCATCAAGACCAACAGAACCATGAAAGAATTTTTTGACAACTCCGAGCGCTACGCTGACAGTTTTGAATTATTGAGACGAGCTGTGAACGAGACTCTTAATCTCCATACCCAGTGGGACAATTTAATAAATAACCGAATTAAGAAACTAAGGACATTCTTAGATCGTCAATTTAAAACGTTCTCATCCAGATCTGCTCTCACCTCCACTGATGAATATATAAAACTAGATAAAACATTCGAAGGTCTTACTCAAAACATCAAGTACCTAGCCGTATACCCGAACATGATGATGCTGGCCTACTTAATGGCCAAAGAAAACTTTAGAGGTGTGATTCAAACATTCTGGGGTGAGTTCACCATTGATCCTGCTCTTATCATTACGACCTTTTTAGACAGAGGGCTGGAGCCTTGGTTTAGTTTTGGTAACAACAAAATCGCCTTAAATAGAATGCAATTTCTCTACGCATTTCATTTCGCTCTGACTACGGAAATCTTTAGCACCTTTTCAAACAACAAAAGAATTCCAATCGACTACAAAACCTTTTTCACGGCTATTATTGAAAAATACTTTCAAAAGGAGCTTTCAGGTGAAAATGGTCTCGAAGACAGTCTGAGCAAGTTTAACGCTTATACAAATCAAAAAAGTCGAGCCTATAATGACTTTACTAGAGCTTGCGCCCTAGAGAGAGTGACGCAGAAACGTGAGAATACTCACTACGAGGAAACCGGTGAGATTATTTCACTGCCGAGAAGTCAGGAACTCCATACAGATATAGACAATCTAACTCACTACATCGCCATGGGAACTCTAACTTCAAATGACACCTATATTTACCTCGCCAATGAAGTTTACCGAGGCAAAGGTGTTGTATCAAAAATCAGAGACATCAGAACTACTCTGCAGAAAAAAATACTCTTTATCGAACAAATGATTGAAATGGTCATAGACTACGATCCTTCTGCAGAGGCAGATTTGAGACCATTACTCAAAAACATAGAAGTGACGAAAAGAAACTATGTAGCAGCGACCTATAATCTACACCAAAGAGCCGACGGGTGTGGAAAGCTCTTTTTGCAACGAGAGTTTAATCTACAACATATGATTATCAGGAAGGAAAGAGAATTTCTCGGAGGGCTCTACGAGGACATCTTGGCCCTGAGAATCTTAGAAGAACGATTCAATCTCAATGGTCTAGACAGCGCTCAACTCGCCGAAAAAGTGGCCTCTCTTACAGAAACATATCCCTCTAACTCGAACTGGGCTGCATTATCAGAAGAGGATTACAATAGCCAAAAAAGTGAGATTTTGGGCAAGGAAGTTTATAAACTTACAGACGCAGATTTTCCTGCAACAGTCAGAGAAAGTGGATATAGAGGTAAGATAACGTCAAATAACTATGAATTCAGAACTTTTGATATGTTAGTCAGATTCAAAAGGTATCTTGGAGAAATCTACCCACAACTCAGAGTCAACTTACCAGACATGGACTCTTGGGCTGCCTATAAGTCTTCGGATGTTCAAGTCATTCGGTTCGACCAAACAGTTACTGCAGGAGAGCGAAAAGAAGACTTTATCAGAAGAGGCCTCGGTGCACTTATGTCTGAGGTTGAATGGTATAAACTTACTACTAACAACTTTTTCTTATTGGATAAAATCAAATACCTCAGTGAACTCTACAAAATTAGTCCTTTTGAGCTTGAGGATGGAGCTTGTAGCGAAGGTGGCGATGCCAATAAGTGTATTCGTGTATCTGCAAATGATGTTATCGAGGAAACACATGATATTTTGAATCTTCTAAATTTGGATAATCTGGAGCTAGAAAATCTCGAATGGACGGGCCGATCAAATATGCACCCGGAACAGGCATTACTCGATCAACTTGTAATGGAAAAAACATCTAAAAGAAAGCTCCCACTTTTCGAGAAAGTCTTTCACTACATTGTTTCTGATAAGGATGAGTATCCTGCTACTGAGACTTTATGGTTTAACGAGGCTCAAGAGTATTATGAAACTGAAATATCTTTGATTAATTTCTTTTTTCAGCCTTCTGAGAACATCAAAACTAAAATTAAAAACTCTTACCTTCCATTAACTCTAAACTATGCGAAAAAAGGTCAGGACTTCTTGGATGCGCTAGATCAGTTTAGAGCCAATCCTGAGAATAAAATCTCAAGATTCTACATTAGAGACGACAACTTCATTGACGTTCTCACTGAGATGATCACGCTCGATGGCGCCACAGTAGAGGCTGCAAAATATGTGAGTGATACAAAGGTTAATGAATTTAAAGGAAAGATTAGTTTATTCAACGACTCGACAGAAGGCACTTATTTGCCGGCTCAATTTGGTGGGAAAAACCAGTAAGGACTTAGGCTAAGCATATGAAACCTCATTTAAGTTCATTACTTCCTCACCTTCTCACCTGCCTAGTAGTTGCTATAAGCGCTATCCTGGCAGGCTGTGATACGGGCTATGAACGTCCTATTAATGAACATCGAGCAGCCAAAGCTGACCCAAAGTTCGTCGAAACTGATGTTTCCGATTCTAAAGTCACTAAAGAACAGATTATTGAACTATCTAGACTCGTAAATGATGAAAGTGGAAGAACTCAAATATTTTCGGCTCTTGATCCTTATGTTCTAAACGAAAAACTGGTACTTGATAACGAAGTTGCAAAAACACAAGACTTTCAAAGTATTCTAGATCTCTACACTCAGACACTCGTGATTGAAATGAGCTCAGAGAGACAAGCCCATAAAGCCTCTATCGATAAGTTTCATGATATATTCTTTCAACCCTGCGTAGAGAACTCCAATAATTGTCAAAACTTACTTCTGATTAAGGGACTTCCCAGTGCCAGCTCACTTGCAATTAGTTATCAAAAACTCTATGACGTCAAAGACCTCAATATATATTACGCCTATGTTTTTATTTCTTTTGATCTCGCTAATAGAACACTAAAAAAAGATACTCTGTCAGCCTATCTAAGGCACCTAGATCAGATAGATCAGTTAAAACTTGCAGAAAATAAAGAACGCCAGGAACAATTTATCTCTCAACAACTACAAATTTTATCGGCACTTAAAAGCTCTTTGGATTCTTTTGAAAAGTCAGAAATTGAAGACTACTTAGTGAAGATAAAACCCTGGAACAGAGATGCCTCGTCAGACAATCAGTGGATCTCCAGATTAAGAGCGGAGTCCTATTCAATATTTACTGACACCTTAAAAAGCTCAGAAACTATTAAAAATGCCTTTTTAGCCTATATCAATAGGTCGACTACTGATTTTCAAGAGGATGTTATAAAGAAGCTCAAGACCCCATTGACAAAAGGGAGCCTATTTTCGAATTTAGAACTTGATGGTTTTCCCGAAGAACAAAATCCTCGTATTTTAAGCCTCATGTTTTACCGCCTCTATCAGAACAAATTCACCAAAGATGAAATTACAGAAATAGTAAATATCTTTATCCCTGGAAATATTGAATTCGATGAGGTTAAATCTTTTGTTCGCTGGATACTGGCCTATGAAATCTATCACACTACAGAATTCATGAAAGAGAAGTTTGCTGCTAGAATGCGTGATTCGAGTGGCGAATCGATTGCGACAATGAACCTATTCGACTCATTCCTGTTGGAAGCCCAACTTATTGGGGAGAGATGGACCCACTTCTCTGAAAAGATGAGTCTCATTCGAAGTTTTAGTTTAGAGAATACATCTTCTTCAAAACAGGTAGATATTAACCAATTCTTTTCAAGCATTGATAAGAATATCTCGATCTCTGTGACCTATGCATTGATGCTTCCACTTATGGTCGAAATGTCAAAGATGAATTACAATCAAAAAGTCAGAATTCTTTGGTTTGAGTTTCTCATTTCGGCTAAAGACATAATGGAGCAATTTTTCGATGGAATCAGGCGTCCCTGGTTTAAACTCACTAGAGAATTGGCAAAACTCGCTCCTCATGAGATTTTAGAATCCTATCACTATGCACTATCTATCGGAGGATTTCAGGCTTTTGGTTTAACGGCAAAAGACTTTCTCCACGAGGCCTTTTTAAGACTAGTAGAACCCTACATCAACCGTTATCAGATCTACGACCAGGAAACACGGGAACACTACAGTGCGACAAGCCAATTTCAAACGGTTATGGACTATTGCTCGACGGCTGACTTTAAAGAAAATCTGCAATTTATCAATCTCGACGACGAACTCTCCCCTTTTCAGGAAGCCCTTTTCGCTGGAGGCGGAGTTCCTGGAGATCCTACTAACTATTCCTTAATCAATGATGTTTACTCGCAAATCGACGCTGATGATGACAGTATTGATGTTATGGGCCTCTATGAATTGATGGATGACTATAGACTCAAATTCCTACTCAAACTTAGAGATATGAGACTTTTTTATCAGACAGCTTTGGATTTTGGTTATACTGAAGAGGAACTTCAATTCAAAGATAAGCTTGATAGAGCCGAACACGCTGGACGAGCCTTTGTCACAACTATTCACGACACACTCACAAAAATATCAGACTGCCAAGACCTCGCTATTGAGACCGAGCGATACCGAAACATTAAAGCTTTCACCTATGAAAAAGCTTATCTCACAGACGTATTTTCACAACTAGAACTCATCAAAACTGGTGAGTTATCTGTAGATGAAGCCAATCAACGACTTAAATTTAATGAAGACTTTCCTGACAACTATAAAGGCTTCGACTATTTTACGATAAAAAATGGAAATCCTGAGTATGTCTACCACAAAATGGATTATCTAAAACGACTCAAAGACTACCTTGAGGTTGGCTATACAAGTTTATCTGGCGAAGAATACCCTTCGATAGGACTCTCAGTTAGACCAAAGTATTTTAAGAGAACTGGAGATTGGCTAAACCCACTAGAATATGAAGAACCAGAGACTCTTGTCGGTCAAACCACTGTCATTATCCCACAAAGATTCAAGAACAATACCAGCCTAAGCACTACACTGGCTCAAAAAGTCTATAATGTCTTTAACAACAAGATGCCAAGAGAAGTTTTAAAGGCAGCAGGCAAAAATCAGGATGAGTTTTTAGAAGAAATACTTCCTATTTTTAATGTAGAACCAAACTCGTTTGAAACTAGACACAATACAGTTAATTACAATCGCTGGGCCAACAACCTTGGCTCTCGGTTTTATAACTTGAGAACTGAACGTGGTCATATTTTAGCAATTCTACACAAACTTGATGAGTTTGAAGTCTATGATTACACGAAATCAGGATGTCACTTTAAAGCAAGTCGCAATCACCTCCAGGAAAACTGCAGAACAACGGTGAAAGTAACAAAAGAGAGAATGATTGGCGAAGCTCTTGGCCCCTTTGTTTTTCAAAATATGAATAGTGCAGAGGATAGAGAAATTTTCAAGGAAACCAAAAGAAGATCACGATACTCAGGCTGGACTCATCTAACCCCCGTCGTCTACGATCCAACCTCCAAATTTCTATTAAGTGTATTTAATTTTATTTACCTTGCCGTCAATAAAGAAGTATTAGGAACAAACTTTAACTCTGTAATAGACAAAGATGGTCGTGACTCAGGCCGCGTTGGACCGAGAACTTTAGCAAGAAGACTTTATAGAACCGAGTCAGCAGAAAAAGAGATGATTTTTAAATCTAGTAAAGATCTCTCCGGCAAAATTTATAAACTGGTTAAAGACGCAGCAATTCGAGATTTCGATCGTGTCATTGAATTTGACAATCAGATCGAATCTACTGTCCAAGAAATTATAAATAATAACTCTACCCATACCAGTGACCATTTTCACTTTGAGATGATTATCGGCGAATCTCCGATAAAAGTCCCCTGGATAGAATATATCGTAAAGTCGGGTCAGGTTTCTTTAGATACATTTCATGATGAGACAAATGCCTTTTTTAAAGATTGATTAAGCCTAGGTACATTTTAGATTAAAAGTTCTAAAATCTACCGCAAAATCTCTATTTTTTTGCATAAATTCCGATACTTACACATATGGTGATCGCAGATTTCAATTTCTTTCAGAATGCATCAGACTACTATCTCTTCATCGACGAAGATCGCAAGATACTTTTTGCAAATGATAGTGCGAAAACTTTTATGAAAAACCTTACTTTTGAGACTTTCGAAGAGTTAGAAAATATTCTCAGGCTCTCCAACACCTATAACTTTGACGAAACCTCCGCTCAATTGGGGGACGTCTCAGGAACCTTGGTTCATATATCAAAAAGCAAAGTACAAGAAACAGAGTCAAAACACGAAGAACCGATCGAAGAGCACCTAGAACTTATTAAGGAAATGGCAAAAGTAGGCTCATGGGGATACGATATAGATTCTGGAGAGGTCTATTGGAGCGATCAAATGTTTGAGATGTTCCCAGAGGATAGGGAAAAAGGACCTCCCAGTTACGAAAAACATCGATCAACGATTCATCCCGAGGATGTAGCTCTTTGGGATTCAGTTGTTACCAAATGCCTTGAAGATGGTGCTCCTTATACAATGCAATTCAGAACTGTTCACGAAGATGGACGAATCGTTTGGGTCAGAGCCTATGGACGCGGCCTTATCGATAAAACAGGAAAGCTCTTTAGACTTCAGGGAACTTGCCAGGATATTACTGAAATTAAGCTAGAGAATGAACAGCGCAAGGCTATTTTGGATCTGGCTGAGAGTATTCAAAGTGTGGCAAATATTGGTGGGTGGCGACTAGAACTTGCAACCAACGAAACCACGTGGACCAGTCAAACCTATGAAATTTATGGAATCCCGCTAGGGACTCCAATGAACAAAATCAAAGGGATCGAACACTACGCTGAGCACGAACGGGACAAATTAATTCAATTAATCGGAGCCTGCGCTCAAGATGGCGTTCCTTTCGATGAAAGATTTGAATTCTATGATGCCAAAGGAAACAAAAAATTTGTTCGCTCCATAGGACGCCCAGTTTATGATCTAAATAAAAACATTACTCACCTAGAAGGGACCTTCCAAGATGTGTCAGCTGAAGTTCAGCAAGAAAATGACCTGAAAGAATCCAACACCTATCTCGACCTGGCTATTAAAGGAGCTAATTTAGGGATCTGGGATTGGTATCTCAATGATAACAGCGTTCATTTTGACAACCGCTGGGCAGAAATGCTCGGTATCGATTATGAAACGATAGAGCACCAACTGAGTACCTGGGAGTCAAGAGTTCATCCAGAAGACCTAGAGCAGTGTTATAAAGATATAAAAGATTATCTCGATGGAAAAACGGATTCTTATGAAAACATCCATCGCATGAAGCATGAAAATGGCTCTTGGGTTTATATCTTAGATCGCGGTCAAATTTCTGAATGGGATGAAGAAGGTAAACCCCTTCGCTTTACAGGAACTCATTTAGATATTACCGAAGTGGAATCACTTAAACGAGAAAGAGACATAATTTTAAAACAATTTGAGGTCGGAATCTTCAAATGGGATATCGTCAACAACTACCTAGAGTGGGACGATAGTATGTACAAAGTCTACGAAGTCGACAAGAATGACTTCACAAATGCCTACGAAGCCTGGGAGTCAACTTTAGCTCCAGAATCAAGAGAACATGCGCTTAAAGAACTCGAAGATGCTCTCAACAATGTGAAGCCCTTTCAAACCGACTTTAAAATTATAACTAAAGCAGGAAAGACAAAGTATATTAGAGGTGTTGGAAACATTGACCGAGACGCTGAAGGTAACCCTATCCGTATGACAGGGGTAAATAGTGATGTGACCGCTCAAGTTCTAGCACAAAGGGAACTGGAACACCAAAGGGAAAACCAAAATCGACAATCGAATTTAGTTTCTATTGGGGAACTAGCTGCAGGCGTTGGACACGAGATCAACAATCCCCTGGCCATAATCAGTGGGTATATGGAAATTCTCAATCGAATGATATCGAATCAGTCTTTAGAAGAAAAAACGCTCTTTCAGATGAGTAGCAAAATTTCAAAGGCCGTAAATCGTATTGGAAATATTGTGAAAGGGCTTAGAAACTTCAGTAGATCCAATGATGGAGAGATGAAAGAATTCAAGATTGTAGAAGCTCTAAAAGAAACTATTTGGTTGGTAAAAGAGATCTACTCTAAAGAGGGAATCAACCTCATATTTGATGACAAAAAGTTAGAAGATTTCGACCACTTCTTTATCAAAGGAAACCGCGGCCAAATTCAACAGGTTTTAATGAACTTAATCGCTAATGCAAAAGACGCTACTGATGATCAAGAAGAAAGAATTATTGAAATCAAAATCGAGACGATCAAGAATTCAGAGATAAAAGTTAGTATTTTAGATAACGGCATAGGAATCCCGCCAAGTGTCGCTGATCGAATTTTTGATCCATTTTTCACAACTAAAGACGTTAATGCAGGTACCGGTATAGGTCTTTCGATGGCTCATAAACTAGTTTCGAACCATCAAGGCTCACTTGATTTTGATACGAAAGTTGGCCAAGGCACAACTTTTAGCCTAACGCTACCATTAATGAAAGTCGAAGAAACCAAAAGTGACGATAGTAGCATGACAACTATTTCGGACTACACAGATTTCGCTGGAAAAAAAGTTATGATTGTTGACGACGAAGAAGATATCAGAGACGTCATGCAAGATCACTTCGATTTACTCGGATTTGAAGCGTACACCTTTGAAAATGGGCGTGTTGCTTTAGACTCTTTAGAAAATGGCAATTTTTATGACATTATCATCTCTGATGTGAAGATGCCTATCATGGATGGATCAGAGTTTCTAAATGAAGCGCACTTCAAACATCGAGACAAATATGGACACTTTAT
>CAZFYV010000020.1:0-7887 GCA_964523195.1 uncultured Pseudobdellovibrionaceae bacterium | reverse complement strand
GAACCAATATAGATATCGAAGATCCAATGCGAGGCTTTCTAAGTCTTATTGAGGGCTATATCTACAAACCATTTTCATACGAAAGTATCGAGGAAATCGTCTCGAAGCTCCTCGCTCCACCGAATCAGGCTCTCGAAAAACCACGCCAGGCCTCATAAATAATAATTTTTTCAACAACTTAAGCAACTTCTACTCCTTTTCTTCCCAGAAACGAGCTATAAACTCGTCAAAATCCCATAGAGTTTACAATTTGAGGGCTATGCTTTGAGCTCTACGCTGATCAGAGCTATCTATTAGCCACTTTCCTGGGAGTTATACGTGCGCTATCACTATCTAGATAAACTTAGAGCTATAATGATGATGTTGGGACTAGTCTTACACTCGGCCGTTTCTTTTATGGCAGGATCCGTCAAAGCTTCTTGGCCCTATCGTGATCCCATGACCTCTGAGTTTTTAAAATTTGCAGTACTCTGGATACACAGCTACCGAATGCATATCTTCTTCTTGGCCTCAGGTTTCTTTTTTATGCTTTTAGTTGAGCGTAAGTCTTTAAAGAAAATGCTAGAAAATCGCGTATTAAGAATTCTCTTACCTATGATACTTTTCTGGATGATTGTTTATCCACCTACAGCTGGTGGCTTTCTTTATGGAATGAGTATTAATCTCGCCGAGCCTTTAACGACTCTTCAAAGTTTCTTTTCGAACCCATGGCAAATGTCAGGACCTGAATACGCTTTTATGGCAGATTTTCAGCGTCAGACACTCAACGAATTCGGCTGGCTACACCTATGGTTTTTGTACCACCTATTTTTATATTGTATGATAGGTGCAGCACTTATTGTTCTTCTTAAGCCAATCACTTCAAAACTCAACCAAAAAGTAAAGACAGCCTCAATCAGATGGCCACTACAAATTCTCACCCGTCCATTGGCTTTTGGCACTCTCATCGGAATCGCACTGGTACTTGCCCAAAAACCTTTATTCGATACTTCAGATCGCCTAATCCCCTTTGCCGAAACCTTTATCTTATATGGACTATTCTTTTTATCTGGAGCCCTCATATATAAAGCAAAAGACTTTTTAGATAAAATCGAGGGAAAGACTCTCAAGAACCTTCTTTTAGGAAGCCTCAGCTTTGTTCTGTTTTATGTCTTTCTAAACCAAGTCATTAAGTTTTTTACGATTGAGAATCATACATTTTTGGGATTGAGCAAAGAACTCACATTCTTAAGTACTTGCTTTTTGAGTGGCTGGACCACAGTCTTTTTTGTAATGGGTTTCTTAGGTCTATTCAAAAAATTCGCCGACACGCCTAGCCCTTTCTGGAGTTACATCCTTCAAAGCTCCTATGCTGTCTACATTTTGCAGCTTCCTTTTACGATTTGGATACCGATTTTACTTAGAGATTTTCAAGCTCCAGCCCTATTGAAATTTTCTGTTACACTTTCGGGAACTACTTTAGTCACGTTTTTGATCTACAATTATGCAATTAGACCAAGCTGGGTTGGCAAACTGCTCAATGGTAAAAAGTATGCAAGCCTCGACTTACATCACCTCGGCTGGAAGAAGTCGGCTAAAGACGTTTTCGCAAACTCTCAAGAACCTGCAATTTAATAATATACCTTGTTTAAAGATAATCTATTCAGGTGGATTTTAGTCTTTAGCCAGCTGAACTTCGATCGGCTTTTCCGTCATAAGATGCAAATCTCTCTGTGGGAAAGCAATGACAACATCGTGCGCTCGGAAAAGGCGGTCTATACTAAACCGCAAATTCGATTTTACCCGCTCGCGATCATCTAGCTTCCGAATTTTTATACCGCAGTTCAATCGAAAATTTAGTGTATTGTCAGCGAACTCAGTAAAGTAAACATGTGCAGGCGGCGACTCTACCACAGCTGACTCTTCTTTAGCTGCCTGTAACAGCAACTCTTTGACCTTCGCGGTATCACTTCCATATGCTACTCCTACGGTCACATTAACTCTCACGACGTTATCCAGATGAGTCCAGTTCAAAACGTTTCTTTCCAAAAATGAGCTATTGGGAACGATAATATGGCGATTTCCATAGGATAAAATATTAGTCGATCGCATGCCTATAGATTCAACTTCCCCAAAAAGATTATCTACTTCGATATAATCTCCGATTTTTATGGGTTGCTCGACCATCAAAATAATACCACTGAGAAAGTTATTAACTAGGTTTTGAGAACCAAAACCTACCCCGATAGCAAGTGCTCCACCTAAAGCTGTAAATATGGTCAGAGGTAACTGTGCAAACTTCATCGCAATCAAGAGAGCGAAAGCAGCAAGGAAATAAAACAAAATCGCTTGAATGATATACAAAACATTTCGATCGATCTTACTTTTTTGACCAATAACTTTTGTTATCCTTCGGCTAATAATCTTAGAAATCGTAACACCGACTATCAGAAAAATTACGCCTATAATGACTGAACCAACGGTTATAAAATTATTATCGACCTTTATGATCTGAAAGTTCCAGGCATCCCCTAAAAATGCTAATACTTTTTGAAAATCTAAGTTTTCTACTATTGAGCCCATGGCTGAGTCTTTTCCTTAATAAAAGTTAGTTCCCAAATCTAAAAATACGGCCTCACACTGACCAAGTTCACCTGGCACAGAAGCTTTATAAACCAATGAATAAATGTCTTTAAAGTTAAGAAATCGATTCACACCATAAAGATGAGTCGCATCGATTCCTTGTCCTCCAGCAAACCAAACGTAGTCAGGCGCCTTTCCATCTAGCCACTCACCCATCAGAATATTGTCAGTCTGATCGTAGATCAGTCTGTAGCGCCATACATTTTTCTCTAGGTTGTCTCGATTGGTAACCCACTTCTTTGTGGAACCATTGGATCTCGAAATCGAAACCTCACCCAATGAGTAAACTAGAATTTCGTAATCGATATAGCCAACAGCATCTTTATGAAGTTTTTTTAGTGTCGGATCCGGCTGTTGCTCTAAGATCTTTCGGTCATAACCAACAATTGTTCTATTTAGTATTTTTTCAGATAAACTCTTATCGAAGAAGAATGACTTTTTATGCTCGCCCATAACAAATCGAAGCGCAACATCGACTGCTACTGGGTTTGGCATATTTGTAAACTCCTCATCTTCTTTTTTAGATGGTGAACCTAGGGAAGCGAATTTTTCAACATAGAAGTACATAGCTGATCCCAAAGCTTTTAAATCAGCTGGCTCGAACGTTATAGAAATTCCATCAGGGTTAACCAACGTCACAGGCTCTGTCGGCTCAGGAAGGCAAACACCAGCTGCCCGTGCACCATTGCAAAAGCCCTCCCAATAAAGGGGCAGTGGCTCTCTGAGAGTCCCACGTCTTTTAAACTCAATTTCAGTCGCATCAAATCCATATCGGCCCATCGCGAGATCAAGCTTTTCAACAGGAGAAAGTTTATTGATATCTTTTGTTCTCATTTCTTGAAAATACTTTCGCCTCTTAGGGATGCTCCATTTACCAATTTTTTTAAAAAGGGGTTTTCGAAACTGAACTGGAAAAAGTGGACGGATCGGATCAAATATTTCGGGCAATGTTCTGCTCTGCCATCGACGAGCAATTCCACGGGCGGCCATGGCGAAGTAGTTGCCAGCCCAAGGAGCATTTTGTTCGTTTGGAAAATACGAGTCTCTTCCATTTCGCCATTTGATAAAAGGCTTCATTTCATCTGGATTGATATTATGCATGGCTAGTACATTTTGCAGCCAAGACAACTGGTCGAGAGCGTCTGACCTCAACTTTTTCCCCTCACGACTGGCGACTCGAGGGTCTTTTTTGGGAGTTTCAGACGACTCTGCATAATTTGATACCAAGAGAACGAGAACAATATAGAATGGAGCCACAACCTTTTTAAACATAATGAACCTATACACTTTATATTGCGGCGCGCAAAGTATATGATATTACTGGTGAATTATATTCACAGTGGGTTCACAATGGCATCCTAGATATCGGTAACCACGTACTAAGGGAGAGGCTATGGCGGTTAAACAAGTGATCTTGATTCGCAGAGATTTAAATATGAGAAGAGGCAAGGAAATCGCCCAAGGTTCACATGCCTCTTTGGCATTTATCGCCCAACAAGTGAAAAACTTTCAGGTGGAAGAGTCTTCATCGGAGAATTCCCCCACTAGTCCCCTGACTAAGGAACTTTCAATTCACCTCAGCCCAGAGGCTTGGCAGTGGTTTACAAAAGGAAGTGCTAAAATATGCCTCAAAGTGGAAACTGAGGAAGAACTCGTGAAGCTCCATAAAGAAGCATTAACTAATAATTTGGAGAGTCATATTATAGTCGATAGTGGAAAAACGGAATTTAAAGGTGAACCAACCATCACCGCTTGCGCGATTGGCCCTAATGAGGCCCAGGAAATCGATAATATCACTGGGCACCTGAAGACCTACTAGTTGTTATTTGAAGCTAATCATCGGTTTTTTCGGCGTAATTTTGCCTCGACCATTTTTCTTTCCTAGCAAATAAGAGACTTTGATTTTCTCTACACTTGGAAATTTTGAGAAACTCAAAAACTTTACACTGGATGGTGAGCTTGAACACTCAAATGTGTACTCCACGTGAAACTCTGAGTGAGTTGAAGTGTTTTTCTTGGCTCCCTTGGTTTCTTGTGCCTCAAGCCGAGTTCTGTACTTTTTAGGGTCACAGGAGTCTCCGTCAGCAAACTCTACAACGTCATCGTATTGCTCAAAATAGTCTCTAATTTTCTGAACGGTTTTCTTTTCGGCGTCTGTTTCAGCAACCTTTTCGAAACCAAAAACATCTTCTCCAGAAAATTCGACAGTTACTAAAACTTTTTTGCCTTCTTGAACGAGCTTCATCTCAGCTTCACCATGGGTATGAGCTTTCAAACTCCCTTTTTTATGACTGTGGTCATGATGGTGATGCTTGTGCCCTTTGCCCCCTGCCAAAACAGAAACACTAAATACAAAAAGTACGAAAAAAGAGATCTTACCTAAAATATCAATAGCTTTCATAATGCATTCCTCGCTAATCAAATAAACTTAACACTTACTTAGCAGATTTTCCATACCGAAGTCGATACAAACCGCCTCTATCCGTTGTAAAATAAATATTACCCAAAGGACCTTCCCGAACGTTTCTAAATCGCTCACCCAACTGGTCAAAAAGTCTCTGCTCGGCATATAACTTCTGGCCTTTTCTTACGACAAGATTCAAATGCTGAAGAGCAAGGGCTCCTGAGAAGACCCACCCCTTCCATGGCTTAAAAAGTTTTCCCGAATACACCAACAAACCACTTGGAGCGATAGATGGAACAAAATATTTTTTAGGTTGAAGAGTCCCCTTTTTGTTGGTTCCTTCACCGATCTTTCCTCCACCGTACTCTTCACCGTAGGTAACCACAGGCCACCCGTAGTTCGCCCCTTTTTTTATAATATTAATCTCATCTCCACCCTGTGGGCCATGCTCCTGCTCCCATAGGATTCCCGTAGATTTCTCAAGGAACAGTCCCTGGGGGTTGCGATGACCATAACTCCAAATTGTACTCTTCTTTCCATTTCGCATAAAAGGATTGTCTTGAGGAATTTTTCCATCTCTAAAAATTCGATGAATTTTACCATTATCAGTTTCTAAACTCTGAGCTAACCTCCGGCGCCCGCGATCGCCCACCGAAAAAAACAATGTGTTATTGTTTCCAAAAACAATTCTAGAACCAAAATGAACTCCAGGCCGAAAATAAGGTTGGGCAGTAAAAAGAATTTTTAAATTCTGAAGACTTGCCTTTTTCCCCTCAACAAGTTCCGCTCGAGCTATTTGAGTCGATCTTCCCTCGCTATTGGCAACGGAATAACTTAAAAATATTGTTTTATCTGCCTTGAAAGTTGGACTGACTCGAACATCAAGTAACCCGCCCTGAGACCCCACAGAAATATTGGGTAAACCTTCAACTACTTTTCGAGCACCTGTATTGAGATCGACCACAAACATATCTCCCCCACGTTCAGTTAGAACAATCTTCGTAGGCGAAATAAAATCAAATCCCCAAGCGACAGAGAACCTTGTTTTAAATTGTTCAAGAACCAAATTCCCAGGACTTTCTTTTAAAGTCAGTCTCTCTAAAAATGGAGACTTAGGAGCAGCAGCAGAGGTTTCAAACAAGAGAACAAAGATCGGTATAAGAAGTAATTTTTTCATAGAGGTATTGAATACCTATTAAGGGCTTATGTCCATAATAACAATTGCTTTGTATACCCGAATATTTAAGTGAATTAATGACATCCTAGACTGGGCCCTAGGGTTGATTTTTCAGGGTTCGAAGAATTAATTGTGCATTTCGTCATGATCTCGATATTCTGAAAGCCAGAACTGATGGGGGTTCCATGGTTAGGCAGAGGGCTTTAAATTCATTTAAATTGTTACTAGTTGCAGGGTTTTCTTTGCTTTTAGTGAATTGCTCTACTGCAAACAAGAGAGGAACTTTAGATAGCTCAGCAAAAAATTTTTCTCTAGTAGACAAAATTCAAAGTGAAGTTAAAAAAGATCAGTCTATCAAAGCCATTAACAATCTAAAGAAAGTCCAGTTCCCTTTATCGATACAGCAAATCGATCAGTTGAGTGACTCCATGGTGGTTGAAGCAAGACGTGGTGTGAGCTGCAGTTCTTCTCTTATCAGTGCTCTCGAAAAAAGCGGAGGCCAGATTGGCGAAGAAGCTCTAAGCTTATTCAAATCTGATATGGTTCTGTGCTTGCCCGTTTTGAGAATGGCTCTTTCTTCAAATAATCCGGAAATCCAAAGAGTGGTTAGTCGTATAGTGGTCAGCCAAACTCGGCTCAAGAGATTTGAGCAAATCCAGGGCTTACACGATACTGTGTTAAAAAAGCATCTTAAATCAATCTCCACGACAATTTATGCCACTGAGCTTATTCGGCATGCACTGATCCATAAAAACTTGGCTGAAGGCCTTAAACTATCTAGAAGTTTTGCTGAAAAAATGTGTTCCACAGGTTCCGACCGGTATTGCAAACACGCTGATCAACATAGAGCCCTAATAAAGGAAATCAAATTCGAACAAGCGACTCAAAGGTCGGCTTTTGCTAAACTCTCGAAGAGTTATAAAAAGAAAGATGCAAGCCTTGCCTGGGGAGTTATCTCCATCAGCTTCGCACCTTATCTCATTCCTGATTCGATTATCGAGTAAAACCTCTAAAAGGCATTTTGACTTGCACCGATTGAGATGTTGGAACAACTTCTCCGGATTCATACACGACAACAATTTTGTAATTCAAATTACCTGAGGGAGCCTTGCGATCCACAAAGGAACGTCTCGTAGTCTGCCCAATTTTCACTTGATTACGATAGATCTGAAAACTTCTAAGCGGCTTTGCTGATTTTGGACCTCGCCAAGAAAGTTTCACTGCATGATTTTTTTGATCGATTGTAACGGCTTTGAAGTTTCGTGCTTCTAACTTTTTAGACCCAGCACCAGCATTGACATCATCTGTAGCCCCAAAAATAAACGCTAATCCGATCAAGAAGAGATAAAAACGTACCATACCCTTCTCCTTTTCCCTGCCCTAAAACTATCACCTCGATTCATCAGCGCAAAGATATTTCGGGAGGTTTTACATTTCGAAGAGTACTTTTCCACTTTAGCCCAAATTCCCTAACCGAGACTTGCACAATCTTCAAATCGTCCTGCCAAAGTAACAAAAATTGTCCATTTTCTATCACACCCATGGAACTGGCCTTGCACATAACCAGCGAGAACACTTTTGGTTTTTAGGGAAAAAATGATGAGAATTAATCTGTTGCTATTTAGCGTTTTATTTTTGGCCTTAATCGACATCTCGCGAGCCGATTTGCAGTCACCTATTGAGG
>CAZFYV010000019.1:0-23019 GCA_964523195.1 uncultured Pseudobdellovibrionaceae bacterium | reverse complement strand
CCGAGAGGTCCATTGGAAACGAACACACCCTCTGGAAACAAATGAACTTCACCATGGCCGGTCAACTTACTGTCCATCGACCGAAAACCTTTTAGAGTTTCTAAGCTCATATCCGCATATTTGTAATTGGCCTTTAGAGCATAAAGTCCATTTTCACAGTGACCCGCATCGTTCACGATGTGAAAGAGTTCATACCAAGCCTTTCCCGTCTCTTTACTTTTTTGAAAACTAAAACCATGGAGAGCGGACATCAATTCTGCAAATGCTGCTGGCCCACCATAATGACTAGCAGCTCCACCAATGACAGCAGCCATGTCCATCAGAGCCACTAAAGCTCGGGTCGCTTTTGGATCCGCAAGGGTGATTTCCTCACCGCCTAGATTTTTAATTTTAGTATTAAAACTGGGCTCATTTGTCGGGGTTGGAGCTAGTTTTTGTTCGATTGTAAATCGTTCCATTCGACTCTCCTGGCGTGTTATTTAGTGGAATTTGCACTGTTTGTATATTAGCGTCAAGTTCTCAATACGTATTTGAGGTCCATTAACAAAAACAATAGAGAACATCTGTATGAACTTCGAAAAAATTCCAAAAATCGAGCTCCATCACCACCTTGAACTGAGCTTCACATGGCCAGAACTTTATGCAATGGCCCAAGAAGATGGCACCGAACTCGATCTTGAAGCTTTTGAGAAGCATTTTGCCCTGACCGAACCCAGCAAAAATTTAGGAGAAGTACTCCACAAATTTCTAGGACCCGCTAAGCTCCTCAACACTCAAGAACGGCTCTCACAAATCGTTTCCAACACCTGCAAACGTGCAAAGAGTCAGGGAATTAAAATCCTTGAACTTCGCTACGCCCCAAGTTTTCTAGGGGATCTAAATTCAATGGACTACGAAACGATTCATCAGGGAATTAAGGATGGCATTCCACACAATGACCCAGAGATTGAGGTGGGACTAATAGGAATTTTTCAAAGAACTAAATCTCAAGAAACCAATCAAAAAGTTCTAGATTTTTTCAAAACTAACAGATCAGACTTTGTCGGTATCGACTTGGCAGATGACGAAGATAAATTCGAATCCAATCTATTTGCCCCTTTGTTCAAAGAAATATCAGGTGTTGGCTTACCAATTACAATTCATGCTGGTGAAGTCCCTTCAGATATTTCTATCAAAAATGTAAAAGATAGTATTTTTGAATTGGGAGCACGGAGAATTGGACACGGAATTCAAAGCATCAGAGACAATGAACTTATCGAAATTCTTAAGAGAGAAAATATCTTGCTTGAGGTTTGTCCGACGAGCAACTGGATCACACAATCTGTTGTTGAACTCAAAGATCATCCTATCAAAAGACTTTTAGATGCCGGCGTAAAAGTCTCAATCAATACCGACGACCCAGGGGTCTTTAGTCTAGACCTCATTAATGAGTATAAGGTTTGCCACGAGCTATTAGGACTTAGTGCAGATGAGCTCGATCAAACCAATCGTTGGGCCTATGAAGCTAGCTTTATTCCAGATGAGAAAAAGAGCAAATTTGAAAACCTGTTTACTCTTTAAAATCTAACTCTTTTCCTAGACATTTGCTCCTATATGCCCAAAAATTTAGTTATTCAGGAGGGTATTTAAAATGGTAGGAACTATCGTAGCTGTTGTGATCATTGCAGTCTTAGTAATGTTCGTTATAGGAATCTACAACAAACTTGTTCGATTAAGAAATGCATTTAAAAACGCCTTTGCACAAATCGATGTACAGCTAAAAAGGCGATATGACCTTATCCCCAATTTGGTAGAAACAGCCAAAGCTTTTATGGCCCATGAAAAGGACACGCTTGAAGCTGTTATTCAGGCTCGGAATGGAGCGGTTAACGCACAAAAAAACGTAGGTGGTGATCCATCTAATCCGGAAGCCGTCAAAGGTCTTCTCGCAGCCGAAGCACAACTCACTGGCTCTATGGGTAAACTCTTTGCACTTTTTGAGAATTATCCAGATATAAAATCCAATACAACAATGAACAATCTCATGGAAGAACTAACGTCCACAGAAAACAAGGTCTCTTTTGCTCGCCAGCACTACAATGACAGCGTTATGGTTTACAATACTGCCAAGGAAGTTTTTCCAGCCGTTCTGTTTGCAGGTATGTTTGGCTTTTTGCCAGCTCAACTCTTTGAAGTAGATGCCCCTGAAGAACGACAAGCCGTTAAGGTCGCTTTTTAATGCAATTTTTTGAAGAGCAAAGACGAGCGAGAGTCAGTAGTCATAGGCTCGTCTTCTACTTCATCTTGGCGATCGTCTTAATATGTCTTTCGGTTAGCCTACTTACCTATAATATATACCCCTGGTTGGTCATGAGCGAATTGAACCCAGAGCCTCAGGTTCCGTGGAGTCTTCTCGCAATCATCAATGTAATAACATTGTCTGTAATTGTTCTGGGTTCAATGTATAAAATTTCTCAACTCAACTCTGGAGGACAAGCAGTTGCACAAGCCATGGGTGGGACACCAGCTTATCAACTTGTCGACGACCCTTTGGTTAAACGCTATATAAATGTCGTCGAAGAGATCTCAATTGCATCGGGAGTACCTGTTCCTGAAATTTACGTAATGAATAATGAGCAGGGCATAAATGCTTTTGCCGCTGGCTATGAAATCGACCACGCCGTGGTTGCGGTTACTCGGGGATGCTTAGAAAAGTTGAATAGAGATGAACTCCAAGGAGTCGTCGCTCATGAATTTAGTCACATTTTAAACGGAGATATGAGACTCAATATCAAGCTTATAGGAACTCTCCACGGAATACTTATAATTGGAATTTTAGGATATCAGCTTCTACGTATCCGTTGGAGCTCTGGCCGAAGTAGCAAAGGTAGTGGCCAAATTGCTTTAGTGATGTATTCAATAGCCATCGCACTCGTCGTGATTGGTTATAGTGGCTTCTTTATTGGTCGCCTTATCAAAGCTGCCGTCAGTCGAGAACGGGAATACCTAGCAGATGCCTCAGCAGTTCAATTCACTAGAAATCCCCTTGGAATAGGCGGCGCCTTAAGAAAAATCCAAGAAAATGCCTTCGGAAGTTTTTTGCAGAGTAAAAATGCTGAAGAAATGTCACATATGTTTTTTGAATCTGGTGTTAACATATCTTTTCTAAGTAGCATGCTTGCAACTCACCCACCCCTTCCGGATCGAATAGGTAAAATTGATCCTAAGTTGCTTGACCCTAATTTTAAGTTACCAGAAGGCAATGGAATGATTGATTCTAAGCCAGAGGAAGAAACTAAATCCAAAATAAAGAATCCTTCTGATGTTATCGGCGAAACAATGTTTCAGGATATTTTCGTAGCCCAGGCAATGCTCGAAAGTTTTCAAAGACAGAAGTTGGATCTCAACTTTGACGCCGAAAAAGCAAAACTTTTCATTTACTGTGTCCTCGCCATTGAAAACAAAACGGCAATTCAAAAGTCGGATTATATTAAAAATGCATCCGAGGAGAACCTTAAATTTGTAGGAGAGGTTATCTCTAAGCTTACAAAAGCTGAAAGAGTAGCCGGTGTTGAAATGGCTCTTTCTACTATTAAGTCTTTTCCACAAAGTGAAAAAGATAATATCCGAAATGACTTGATTGCAATCGCACTGGACGATCAAAAAGTCGATCATTTCGAGATGTGCATTCTCATCACTGTTGAACAGGCTCTGCGACCAGAAAGTCACTATGTTAAAAACCACAATCGATCTTTAATGCAGTTAAAAAAGCAAATCCAAATCGTCTTAACTTATATTAGCCGCTTATCTAAAAACCCTTCGTTAGCTTACAATTGGGGACACAGAGAACTCTTTATGGATGACGGTAAACCGGTTGACCCACAATTTATGCTTCTTAAAAGAATTCTAGATGCATTCGTGGATATTCGATTTTTAAAAGACGAACTCAAAGAGAAACTAGTAAATGCCCTTCATCTTGTAATCGCTCACGATGAGGAATTTAAAGAAGATGAACTTGAAATCTTTAAGTGTGTCCTCAAGGCATTGGGAGTACCAGCCCCTCCAAGTCTTGCTCAATTAATGACTTAGATCACTCGTCTCTATGAGTTTTCCTTTTTCTATCTTACATACTCTTTGAGCTAGCTGATCTATGTCTTCTTGGTCGTGTGTAATCAAAATCGTCGGAATCTTGCGCTTTTTAAGAACTCTTTCGACAAGGTTTCTAGCTTCTGCCCTCATACTGGAGTCCAAACTAGAAAAAGGTTCATCTAACAATAAAAACCGAGGTCTCGAAATTATGGCTCTTGCTAAGGCTACCCTTTGCTGCTCTCCCCCCGAGAGAACAGCTGCCTTTCGATCTAGGAAACTTTGCATTTCCAGAGAACTGGTCAATTGAGTCATCTCTTCTTGAATTTCCGAATCAGGAATCTTCCTAACAATTCCTGCATAAACGATATTCTGTCTCGCCGACAGGTGCGGGAACAAATCAAGAGTCTGAAAAACAACACCGAGACGTCGATCGGCCACTGAAAGTTTATTTAAATCAACATCTTGAAAATTCCACTCCATGGTTTCACAGTGAATAAAGCCACATAAAGCCCGAAGGATACTTGTTTTACCAGACCCCGAAGCCCCCCATAGAGCCGTCACTCCCTCATCAAGAATATGCATCTCTGGAATATCAATTTCGAATTCTTCAAAATTTAGAAACAATTTTTTTATCGTAGACATAGCCTAAACCAGAAAAGAGGAAAAAACTTAACATTCCACCAAATATAACTATCCAAACCAGTAAGGTGGCAAGCTCTAAACGATATGATCCCATAAGCTGCTGAATAACTAAAGACAAAGTTAAGGCACGGTCAGAGACCACATTTGAAAGTGCAAAGTCACCCCATGCCCAAAAGGCGGCAATCCCCGACAGAAAGCAGGCATTAGGAAAAACCTGAGGCAAAACGATCCATTTGAACACCTGACTACTGGTTCCCCCCAAAGATTCGCCAACCTCTCTCTGGGATTCGATCCCATATAATTTTCCAGCAAAGCTTAATCGAAATAAGGCGGGAACCGAAATCAATGTCAGTCCCAAAACTATTCTGTAAAGAGACCAGGTTTCAGACTGATTACCTAGAAACAAAAGAGCAAATCCACAAATCACTGTACTTGGCGCTACGTAACTAAGTGCTATCCGTCTTTGAAGGCCTTTAAGGTACAAAAATGCCAACAGTAGTAATAGTGACAGAGTCAAAACGCCTGTACCTATCCCAACAAACATGGAATTCAGAAACAGACCGCCCAATTCCTCTTGAAGACTTGGAACTCTTTTCAACTGCATCCAGCCCATCGGTAGACTGAGTATTAGTCCCAAAACAATGATCACTCCCGGAACTATATTCATGGGCAAACCAACCCAAGAGTGCAAAAGACGACATTTCCTAAAGTGAATACGCTCTTTGACAAAAACGAAAGGGATAGAGAAACAGAGTACAAAAAGCACTATTGACTGGAGAATAGAAAGTGACAATGCCTTTGACCAATTCCCAGATATACGAATCTCTTCGTAAATGAGCACCTCAATCGTCGTAGCCTGAGACCCTCCGACCACAAGGGGTACTGCAAAACTTGAGTAGCAAATCGCAAATACAAACATAAATAGCAAGATCAAATCGGACCTTATAACACCCAGACCAATTTTTAAAAACCTAAACTTCGACTTCTCTCCGAGAAGCTCTGCGATCTCTGACAAACCACTAAGCTTGTTTCGAATTATCTTTTCCAAGCTCAAAGAGACTATTCCTATATTTATAATTCCATGAATAAGAACGATTCCAAAAAGACCGAAAGGAAAAGGATTAATCATTTGTAACGAAGCCAAAAGCACTAACAGTACCGGAACAATATTAGGGAGAAGGCACAGAGGACGCAGTAACGTTCTATTCAAATTGGGATATTGATTTTTACACTTTAGTAAACTTAGCGCACCTAAAACACCTAGAGCTATACTCAACATTGAACTCAGAAATGCCTGAAGAATCGTAAACCAGAGAACATACAGGTCAGAGCTGGTTAACTTTAAGTCTACGCTGCCAGTCTCGAAAGCAATTATTAAATATGGGGAAAATAATAGAACTAAGAAAAGTGAACCAAGTACGACACTTGTTTTCACATTTACAATCCAAGCTGCTTCCATCTCTCTAATAAAGAGCGACGGTCACGAGTTAAAGATTGTGCACTAAAAGGTATTAGGTTTACTTCTGGGATCGACTCAAAAGGAGTATCTACTTCTACTTGATCGAGAACTGGAAGCATATAATTTTTAGACATGATGATCTTTTGACTCTCAGGTTCGAGCATAAATCTCACAAAAGTTTCTGCTAACTCGCAATTCTTACAGTTTTCAGGAATTCCCATATATTCAACTTGGTACGGATGACCCTCTGTGAAAATTGCGGCTTTATAGGTTGAGTCTTTTTCCTCAACCTTATGATAAATTGGTGATGTGATATAAGAGAAGGTTAACTTTGCCTGACCTTGCTTAAACAATCCATAAGACGTGGACCACGAAGTTGAAATACTGTGAATCGAAGACGATAAACTGTCGAGATAAGAAAAACCTTCATCAAGCCCCTCTTTAGTTAGCACCCAGTAGAGAAACTGTAATCCTGGTGTGCTTGTTCTTGGGTCCTGTAACGAAATTGCTTTTCTATATTTCGAAGACAACAAGTCTTGCAGACTCATTGGCGGAACGACTTCGCCCTCCTTGTAAACAAATGCAAGTGGACCCCAATCAAATGGAATGAAGTCTCTCTCTAGTGCATCTTGGGGAAGTTTTTTGTGCCATAAAACATCGGGGTAAATAAAATTTCGCCAGTCGGTAACATTTCTGGCTTCGTCGATGTTAAGTTGATCTAAACCAATGACGACATCAATCGGATTATTTTCACTCTGAAAACGCATACGTTCTAAAATTAATCCAGCATCACCAGCATCAATCCACTTAAGTTTTACGTTGTATTTCTCTTCGAAAGTTTTTGTTAAATCGGGACCTGGCCCCCAACTACTCAAAAAGGAACTATAAGAAATCAATACCAAATCTGCATAGTCTTTATCACCGCTAGTTTCATCACTGGTCCAATATATCAGTAAACCCAATGTGATAGGTAGCAAAGCGAAGACCACTGTTAAATAACTATTGTTTCCTTGTGTATTGGGAGCTTGAGATTCCGAGTTCATCTTATTACCACCAGATTCCTCTTCGACTTCTATAAAAATAATAGTCAAATCCCAGACATCTCCCTGCTCCTAATAACAGGAGTGTAAAGTTTATTAGAAGTAAGTTCTGGTAGTAATTGTAAGACCCTTCACCCAGAGCCCACATAAGATTCAGACAAAGCAAACAGGCTAAAATTGAAAAAGGCCTTACCAAATATCCAAAAAGAAAACTCAGTCCAATTAAAAACTCTGTGGAAGTAATAATGTAGGTGAACAAACGCCAATTATCTTGCACGACACCGTCTAAGAATGCCTGGTACCATTCAGGAGCTATTGAAGTAGGAAGCCCTAAACGAATACTCTCGTTGATATAGGCATTAGAAAAATAGCCATCCTTGTATCGCTGGAGTGCAGAGTCGAAGTACTGGTACCCAATGATCACTCTAAAAAAAGCGATTGGCCATAAGTGTCCGACATATTTAAAACTTTCAAAAAAAGCGAGGACCATATACCATTTTTGAAATTTCCTGGAGTACTGTCAAACATCAATAATTCACGGACCTTAGGCTATTCTAGAACTCCGTCTGGTTTTAGACTTCAAGACCTGCGTAATCTTCAATCACATCGTAAAATATACGCTAGGAGACGCCATGGAAGGACCTCGACCGCCAATAGGAAAAGAAATCGATCAACTCGTTGAGTTTTTGGACAAAGAACTCAGACCAAACGAACAGTGGTCTATCAAAAACGAGTACCCAAGCGTATTTGAAAACCAAAACTCAGGAAATATACGCATTATTACCGAAGGACAAGAGGTTCTATCACACGCTGTCATGAAGCCAATGATTGTGAAGTCTCCTGTTGGCCTCTTTAAAATCGCTGGAATCGGTAGCGTTGTAACTTCTACCACCCATAGGGGAAAAGGTCTAAGTACCAAAAACCTAGAAGCATGCTTAGATGCTGGACAAAAGCACGGGTGTGATTTTGCAATTCTTTGGACTGACCTTTACGATTTTTATCGCCGATTAGGTTTCGAATTAGCTGGCTCTGAGTTAACTTTCGAGCTCAACAAAAATATTAACTTCCCCAGTGTTGAAAATGTAAAAATCATCGAAGGCTCCAACATATCTGCCGAATCAATGCAAAGAGTTTATAACAAACATACCGTTCAAACTCTTCGCAACTCTGAAGATCTCAAAAAAGGATTAAAGATTCCTAATAGCAAAATTTATACGGCCTGGTCTCCGACCAATGAACTCTTAGCCTACGCTGTAGAGGGAAAAGGTGCCGATTTAGATAGCTATATTCACGAATGGGGAGGAAACGTGAGTCACCTCCTACACCTCGTCAATCATATGATTAAAACCCAAGGACGTACTCTTCATATAATAGTTCCTTCACACTCTAAGAACTTAATTCAGAACTTACAAAAGCTAGGTTGCAAAAGCCATCTTGGTTTTTTGGGAATGATAAAAATATTAAACCCGACCAACCTCTTTAAAAAGATCAAAAAATACTCTAGAGCTATGGGATATCCAGAATTTATTCTCGAATATCAAAACGGGAAATTCTTTTTTGGAAGTGAAGCCGAAGTTTTCATGACTGATTCCAGTGCAGATATCTGTCGCCTTATATTCGGACCTTCTAAAGCCAGTGAAATCCATGAGTTCGATGATCTAACAAAAGAAGTATTGGAAAATGTACTTCCAATTCCAATGTGGATCTGGGGCTGGGACTCCATATGAAAAATCTATTGTTAATACTCTTAGTTGGGCTTTCTAGCCTGCTACTACTCTCATGCCAAAACGAAGACGAGGACCTAAATGACTTCGGTCCCCAATCAACAATGGACGAAATTAATGAGGCGCTTACAACTGGAATCAATTTAGCTGATCCAGGTAGTATTAATGTTGGTGACTTTATTCATAGGCTCAATGATCAGAGCTTTTCTACATCCAATGGAAAGCAGTCAGCGCTTATTCAAGAGTCTGGCTATAATGTGGTCAGTAAGGTTGAAACCAGCGAAGAAATCAAATTTACACTCGTTCGAGAAGTAATCGACTATACTCAAGATGAAGTCCAAAAGAACACCTTTGAAAGTGAACTCGTAATTTCTCTCGTAGCTCCAGAATCAGCTACCAGCGAAAAAGTAGACACTTTATTAGAGCAAAACAAAACAAGAGTTATTAGGCAGTACAAAAAATCAATCTATCCTGGTGCATTCAACAAATCGGGATCACAAGTAAAAGCGTTTAATGCAACTGTCACTTACCACAACCTCTCAACTGCCCAGAAGACAATAGATGTCCCTGCAAGAGTCCTCGACCGGGAGAACTGTGGAGGAGTTCCTACATGTAAAATTAATGTCTTTGTCGTCGTATACGATGAAGTCGTTAGAGCCTCTGAAAATTCAGCAGAGCGATTTCGCAACGAGTATTACTTTTCCAACGAGATCCCCTACTCGCCCTACAATGGTGAACTCAACCTCCTTCAGAACTGTTTCACAGGCATTGGACGAGTGGAAAACAGTCGACTCTTGTTGAAACAATGTAGCTCAGTGATCGATTTTCGCTTCGGGTCAGAGACCAACAGCTCCTCATTGCCGGAAAGTGTACTCTAATCTAAGTAAATCCATGTAAATGCTTCGCAATACTCAATGACTTTAGTGAGCCATTAAAGTTAGTCTTTACAGACAAATGGATTAGTTCTGGGGGAACAATGAAAAAGATCGCTGTTATTTTGTCAGGCTGTGGCTTCAAGGATGGTGCCGAAATTACAGAATCGGTATCAAGTTTGATAGCTCTTGGTGAATTCGGCGCAGACTATGAGTGCTTCGCACCAGACGAGAGCTTCACAGCGACAAATCATAGAACTGACGACACAAGTGGCGAGCGAAATATTATGGACGAGGCCTCAAGAATTAGTCGTGGCAAGATTCGCCCTATTACTGAGCTCAAAGAATCCGATTTTGATGGAATTCTATTTCCCGGAGGATATGGAGCAGCTCTTCACCTATCAACCTGGGCGAAAGAAGGATCTTCTGCCAAGTTGCTACTCAGTGTAGAAAAAGCTATTAAAGATTTCCATGAAGCGTCCAAACCCATCGGAGCAATATGCATTTCTCCAACTTTGGTCGCTAAAGTTCTTGGTGATTTCAATGTCACGGTTACTATTGGCAACGATACCGAGACCGCTCAGGAAATCGAAAAAACTGGAGCTAACCATGAAGACTGTCCAGTTACAGATTATATTACCGACAGAGAAAACAAAGTTATTACCACACCAGCTTATATGTATGATGAAGCAAAGCCAGTAGAGGTTTATACTGGAATTAAAGCGCTAGTTAAAGAACTAGTTGAAATGGCTTAGGAGGAAGTTTGGCAACTAAGAGATCTGTTGCAATTTTATTTGGCGGACAAAGTGCTGAGCACAATGTCTCCCTAGTTTCTGCTAAGTGTATTCTTGAAGCAATTAATCGAGAGCTTTTCGTTCCTGTTTTAATAGGAATTTCGAAAACAGGTGAGTGGTATCCGGTAAGTGAAGAACAGCTTCTTCAAACTTCTTTTGAAAATCCGATCGACTTTGTCAGACCAGGCGAAGAGATTTTTCTTAATCCTGGTAACAAAGGCGCTCGAGTCATGGAAGTTTACGGACAAAAAAATCCCGTAAAAGTCGACTTTGCTTTCCCAATCGTGCATGGGCCATTAGGTGAAGATGGAACTCTTCAAGCACTTTTTAGACTTTTAAAAATCCCTTTTGCCGGTTGTGATGTCACTTCCTCTGCACTTTGCATGGACAAGGACTCAGCTAAACGCGTACTCATGTCACACAACATCCCTGTTTCTAATTTTATCACAGTTAGACGACAGCAAAAGCTACAGTACGAAATCGTGACTAAAAAGCTCGGTAAAACCCTGTACATCAAACCTTGTAATATGGGTTCGTCCGTAGGAGTTAGCAAGGCCACCAATGAAGAGGATTTCTCCAAAGCTGTTGAAAAAGCCTTCAGATTTGACAACAAAATACTTATCGAAAGCATGGTCGACGGAATTGAAGTAGAAGTTTCTGTTCTAGGAAATGAGTACCCAAAAGCTTCTGTTCCTGGCAGCTTTGTGGTTGATAATCAGTTTTATAGCTATGATGCTAAATACATTTCGGACTCAGCTACAAAGTTTCAAATTCCAGCTAGTAATGACGAAAGAGTCATTAAAGATATTCAGGAACGTGCAATTAGTACCTATAAAGCTCTAGGTTGCGAAGGATTTGCTCGAGTCGATCTTTTTGTTACTAAGTCCAATGAGATTCTTGTTAATGAGGTAAACACATTGCCAGGTTTCACACCGATCTCGATGTATCCGAGATTATGGCAAGAAAATGGCGTAAGCTTCAAGGACCTTATCACTGATATTATTAATCTTGGTGAGGAGCGATACAGAAAGTTCACTGACCGCTCTACCGAAATCGAATAATGGATTAAACGGCATTCATTAGATATTTATAGACTTCATCTGATCTCACGAATTCTACACCGATTCCCGTGTTATCTTTGTTCGCCATCTCATTTTTTCCGACTTTCCATATTACACGAGCAGGCATTGTATATTCACGATCTACTTCATTAAGATTGATCTGGAGTCTTAATAACTCTCCAACATCCAAAGTCTCAAACTCTCCCACAACATAGGCGCCACCTTTAGAGAGATTTAATACGGTACCTTCATGGGCATCATCTTTAGTGTATCGCTCTACAATGGTTTTTTGATTAGTTCTATACCTTCTAAAAACCCTCTGCTTTACTTGAGCAGCAAAAATATGCTTTCTAGAAATACCGACAAGATCTTTAGAGTCGTATGGCTTTTCTAGAAATGTCACATTTTCGAGAGATTGAACTTCTTTGATAGTTTGAGCATTAGTGGTTCTAGCGGATAAAATAATCGGCCCAAGATATCCCATATTTCTCAACTGAGGAACAATCTGCCGTTGTGTAGAATTGTAGTAATGGAGATTTAATATCAACAGACACAAATCTGGAGATATCGAGTGAACTAAGTTACTCGGCCTACACGTTTGATAATGGATGCCTGAAAATTCTTGAGCTAATGGAGCGAGCTTACCTTTAATTAAAGAGTTTTCCTCTTCAGTAATACTCGAGATTAGGACCTTTTCCATGTCGTCTCCCCCGATGCATTTATACTTATAACCAAACCTTACTTATTATATCGGAGAACTGGCTGGACCTTTTATAACTACTTGATATTTTTATCATTTTTGTTAATTGACCGCTTGTTTGTTTGACGCTTTTTACAGAAATGTAACCATAAGTTATTGGCACGCTAAAACTTCGACATTAACTCCGAAATCACTAGATCAGGATTTAGGAGGTTTTCGCTTAAATCCTTTACAGGACCAATTCATGGATAAAAATGAGTCACGGACTTTTGAGCTAGATTTCTAAAATTATTAGGCCTCAACTGGCTTTGATACTTTAGTAATACCTATCTTGTTGCCCAAATAAGCCAACATCATAAAGTAGTTTACGATAAACAATCCAATAAAGTTTCCGTGAGGAGCGCCAAAAGATGTAACGACTAGATTAATAAGAACAATGGAAGCCACAAAAATAATTTTGTTTCTGGTCAACTTCGGCGATGTTTTTGGATCAGTCATCATAAAGAAAGCGAAAAGCATCCCAGATGCACTTAAATCCGGCCCCATCATAATTATTAGATCAATTCCACCGAAGTGGTGAAAAAACAACCCCCCAACAATCATAAAACTAAAATACAACAGAGGAAGTAAGAGTCTTTTTGCAAAGTATAGAGTTATAAACCCAACCACAAAAAGTTGGATCGCAATGTGATCGACGATCATAAACTGATCACTTTGAATTCCAAGCCAATTGACTTCACTCAAAGCATAGCAGCCAACAATACCAATCAGAGAAGGGTTAAAAAAGTGCTTACCGTCGCTTTGAATAATGTACTTAGAAACCACAGCAATGGTACCCGCCATCAGATAAAGACCAAGGCTCGAACTATTTAACAGTATAGTTAAACTAACTCCAGTGACAATTGGAGAAAGAAGATGGTTGAGTTCAAATTTAGGCATTCGCCCACTGAGTTTTCGTAAAAGCAGATCAAGGCCTATTATATAGCAAACTGAAATCATACAAGTTTCAAATGTTCTTTGAAAATTAAAGAAAAGAGTAATGATTACAAATAGACTTATATGATTAAGTGTAATCCAAATATAAGGATTAGAGCTGAATTTTTTTATACTTGTTAAACTCATCGATTTCAAAGCTAACCTTCTCACCGTTATAGTCGACTTCCAGTTTTATAGGCTGATCATCTCCCAAACCAAAATGTAGTCTCCAATCGGACTGGCCTCCGAAACCATTCAATGGGTTCACTTCTTTCATTAGAGTACGCTTCTTCTGAGTGAAAAGGACAACCCTTGCTCCAAAAGCGATAGACCCTTGTTTGTTTCGAAGGTCTATCCCCAACCAGTTACCATCAACCTCGGTTTCATTCCTATAGAAGGTAAGTTTATCATTATAATTGGCCATAACAAAATCGACTCGACCATCATTATTGTAGTCGATTGGAATAGTCGCTCTAGAGTTCTCAAATCGATCCAGCCCCGCCTGATCGGAGACATATACGAAGGAATCTCCTTGATTCTCAAATAGGCAGTTCTTCTCCAACCCTGAATAGACAATATTGCCTCCATCTACGTTTCCAAGACCCATAATCTTTCTCATAGGAGCAGACGTAGATCTCCTTCTCGACTTGTGAAACCAAAGATTTTTATAAGAATTCGGATCCTCAGGATCAACATCTTCACCGCGGTAAAACCCATTACCGACTATTAAGTCCAAATCACCATCCAAATCGAAATCAACGAATTTCCCTCCCCAAGACCATCCACATCGATTAATATTTATTTTTTTACTGATGTCCTCGAAGGCTTTCCCTTCACGATTGATCCACATCGTATTATTGGCATTCGCAAAAGGAGGAGCATGCAGATTCGAAACATATAAGTCCATATACAGATCTTCATTTAGATCAACAAACTCACTATTCATACCGCTCATACCGTGGCGATCTTTTTTAATAAAATCGAAAGTAACTTCCTTAAGGCCATCGGGACCATTTAGATAAAGTCGGTCATAAGTGAAGTCATTGGCGAAATACAAATCGACCCATCCATCGTTATTTAAATCAGTAACTCCTGCTGTAGTTGTATGGTTTTTATATTTATCAAATTTATAATTTTCTGATGGCTTAAATTTCTTGCCGCCTTCATTTATTAAGACACCATTGTATCCGCCATATTCATCATCTCCCCTGCGAATAAAGGCATGAAATTCAGGAATCTTAGAATAGAGGTTTTCAGCCGGAAAATAGTTAGCAACTATCACATCCAAAAAACCATCTTTGTTTAAGTCCGCTATATTGCCAGACCAGGGATTAGAGCAATTTTCAACTGCTCGATCTATAAACTTGTAATCTTTAGAATTGGGGTCAAAAAGAGCAAGCTCATGACATCCCCATCGAAGAAAAAAGAAGTCTTCAAAGCCATCTTTATTGAAATCTGCATACAAAACCCTAAACACAATTCGGTCCTGATTCAAATCAGTAATACTAGCCATAGAGGCTTTAGAAAAAGACTCCCCTTTATTGTTAATATAAATCAAATTTTCTCGACCCAGCTCAGGTTGGGTTATGTAAATATCTAAAAAACCGTCACGATTAATATCAATCACACTCACGGAAGGAGCTGCTCCAAGAGTTTGATTTAAAAAGCTCTGATTATCATTCGAATTGGTCCCTGGAAAAATTCCTCTGTGTTCGTATTCAACGCCTAATTCAGAAGACACTTCTATAAATTTTAGTTTTGTGCGGAAATTGGTTTTAACTTGAGGTGTGCTCAACTGATCAATGGATTTATATAAAAACAAAACTACAAATAGTAGAGGTACGATCAGCAAAAGAGCTGTAAGCAGAATCTTTTTGATATTCAATTACAGCCTCCATACCGAAACAAAAATTCCATACAGATAGTATATGACGCGATTTCATGGAAAAACCATAAAAAAAGGCCCACTATAAATGTGGGCCTTGGGCACTCTCTAAAAATCTCGACCTATCGCTGTTCAATTGGCGTGTACTTAAGACCTTCTTTACCGGTCCATTTTCCACGCGGGCGATAAATTCTATTGTTTTGCCATTGCTCCAAAACATGGGCTAACCAACCTGAAACGCGAGCGGCTGCAAAAATTGGTGTGAAAAGGTCAACAGGAACACCCATTGAGTAATAAACTGTCGCCGAATAGAAGTCGACGTTTGGCAACAAACCTTTTTCACTCTGTACAGTATCATCGATGACTTTCGACATATCATACCACTCAGGGTGACCAGCTTTCTTAGATAAGCTCTCACTCATTCCTCTTAAAATCTTCGCTCTTGGGTCTCCATTTTTATAAACCCTGTGACCAAAACCCATAATAAGTTTTTTATTAGCCAGAGCATCTTTAACCCATTCAGTCGCTTTTTCGGTGGTCCCGATATCCAAAAGCATGCGCATAACTTGCTCGTTAGCTCCGCCATGTAGAGGTCCTTTAAGGGCTCCTATTCCACTAACGATTGCTGAGTAGATGTCACTTAATGAAGATGCAACAACACGAGCGGAAAATGCTGAACAGTTGAGTTCGTGATCCGCGTGAAGAATCAGACATGTATCAAAAACCTTCACAGCTTCCGCATCAGGCTCTTTACCTGTTAATGTGTACAAGAAATTCCAAGCAATGCCTTTTTCCGGGTTAACTTGAACCAATTCCTGACCCGTGCGAATTCTCTCAAATGTCGAAACTAAAAGAGGCATTTTTGCAGTTAAGCGGATCGCTTTTCTAAAGTTAGCTTCCTCAGACATATCCTGTGCTTCACCATCAAAGTGAGCCAACAATGAAGTTGCCGTTCTTAACCAAGACATTGGGTGAACGTCTTTAGCGGGAAATGTTTTTATCATGGTTAAAAATTCTTCCGGAAGGAAAACTTCTTTTCTCAACTGGGTAACGAACTCATCAAACTCAGACTTGTTAGGAAAGCGATCATTCCACAACAGATAAATCACTTCTTCATACGTAGATTTCTCTGCTAAATCTTCTATGGTGTATCCACGGTAACAAAGAGTCGCATCAACAATTGACGAAACTCCAGTGGAGCAAGCCACGACGCCTTCTAGTCCACGATCTAAAGCGCCTTCATAAACCTCGGCCATTTCTAGGTCCTTTCTCATCAGTCTTCTCGTTTAAACTTGTTTTAACTACCAAAAGCTATCGGAACTGTGACCTATTTATGCGAAGTGTTATTTGCTTAATTTCTAGAAGTTGCCAGTTTTATGACTCGATCTTTGATTTCCATGACTACTAAGGTCTGATCTCGACGAATCGGCTTGGTTTGATTGGTAAATTTATCCACCTGAAAGAGGATTTCATTGCGAAGGTCATGAACATTGCTCTGGGGTTGAGAAAGAACAACCTGATAAAGGCGCTCCAGCCCAAATGGTTCACCTTTCGGATTTTTTGCCTCTAGAACTCCAGTGGAACAAAAAATCAGCTTATCCCTCGGATTCAGCGAAACTGAGTCCTCGTTAGACACAAAATCACCCTCTTTAGAGAGTGGATCACTTTGCGGAACAATCTGACGCACCTTGTTTTCAGATTTCGAGTGATGAACCACCGCTAGACCACCAACAATACAGGCCTGAAGAGTAAAATGCCGTCGATCAACGATAGCGTAAAGGAGATGGGCAGAGTCCTCTTCATTCATTTGAGGTCGAAGCTCATCAATCAAACTTTGAACCAGCTCTTTAGCCGGTTTCCCCCTTCGAGCCTCCAACTGGCCCGTCATCTTCAAGAGTACTGATAAAAACAAAGCACTCATGGAATAGCCTGAAGAGCTAGCCATAACGATTCCAAATCGAAATTTTTCTTCGTGCTCAAAGATATCGTAGTAATCGCCACCTGAAACAGGGCTTGGAATAAACTTCGAAGAAAACTCGAAACCAGGGATATTTGGGAACTCTGTTGGGACCATATACTTCTGAATCTCAGCAGCTCGAGAAATCTCTTTCTCAATATTGCCAAGTAATACCTTAAGCTTGGAGTTTGCCTCCGCGAGCTCCGCTCTAAACATAGAAAGATCTCTTTCACGTTCAGCGAGCTCAGCCTCAAGATCCTTTATGCGTTGCTTAAGCTGTTCTTCAGACGAAAAATTTCCCACACTCCATTCTGAGGAATTCTGCCGTCCCCTGTCAATCTCTTGTGAAAAGACACTGTTTTTGTCTTGAAACACTTCCTGGCTCTGGTAATGCTGTTGGTCTATGGATTTGATAGTAAACGAAAATCTTAAGGAAAATCAGAGATTTGAAATTTCCGAATTTGCACAACAAATGTGCGACCTCGCTTTATGTTTAAATCCAGAGACCGATATTTCACAATTGAAACGTCGTTTACAATTTCTCATTTTCGATGCCCAACACTGTATTTCCTCAGATGAAAGTATTCATCAAAGAGTACATCAACTTTCGCAATTTATTTTTAATGAGAAAAACTTTCGAATCGTTGGCGAAAGTTTAAATGAGAACTTTAGCGTGTCTACTCATATGCTAGACAACTGTATTACAAAGAAGTCAGGAACTTTGGATATCGTCTGCGGACTCTATTATATCTTGTGTGAGTCTTTGGGAATACATATGGAGTTTTTAAACTTAAATCCTCCGTGCTATCTAAAGTTCTGCGATGACGGCCAAGTCTTCTTTGTCGATCTTTCTCAAGGTGGTAGAGAACTTACTCCTGAAGATATGACTCAAATAATAAATAAATATTACAGTGATTCTAAAGAGGACCAAAAAAACCTTATGGAAGGTATGTCTTCGCTTGAATTCGTTGATCAATATGTCTACCAGATTCAATCCCGCTTAAAAGCCAACTCTCGTTTAGGTGAATGGTGCGAACTCCAGTCTTTTAGACTCTCTAATAACCCCAATAATTTAAAACTTATTAGCGAACGAGCACTAGTTCATTACGAATTGGGGGACCTAAAAGGAGCATTGGCTGACCTAAAGCGATATTTCTCTTTCAGAGATCCTCAAAAAGCCCCTTCAAAGCTTGTGCTTCTTTACGAACACCTTCAGTTTGAAATTAATCAGCTAAATTAATTTTGTGACCTAGCCAAGTCTCATAAAGATTGATGGTGTGCTCTGAAATCAATCGAAAAGAATGGCCTGCTCTCCAGAGAATTTCGACTTTTTCCTCAGATGCTGAGCTATCGAAGTACCTAATAAACCAATTCTTCCTGACACCTTCTAAAGTTTTTCTTAAAGAGCGAAAGTGGCTCTGAAACTGGCTAATATCTATTTCTTGCTTTTCTGTCATTGCCGTAAAAACTAATTCATAAGATTGCACCAAATGGTCCATGATCTGATGAATATCTCGATTCCAATGTTCATCGAATTCAATAGAGGATTCCTGCATGAGCTGCTTTGTTCTCACCAAATGCCTACAAAGATCACCTAAACTCTCTAACTCGTCCGCCATGCGTATAGAAGCTGTTAGCGATCGACTTTGAGAAGGGTGTACTGGTTGCTCCAGAACACCCCTTGCAAATAAGTCTACTTCAGTTTTGACGTTGTCAGTTATCGATTCGTACTTTTCGATTTTTTTAAAGATTTCATCATTCAATGGTCCTGATAGTAAACTCTCTTGAGCCAATTCTAAAACCCGATGGACCATAGCTGCCATCTTAACAATTTCTTGGTTAACAAGCTCTGTAGACAAAGATGGTGGAAGATCACCTGGATTACCAAAGTTCTCAAGCTTCTGAACTTGCTTCTTTTCTCTGTCTGGAATGATCTTAATTAAAACTCTTGAAATCATCGGCCTTAGAATCAGTAAGACGATTCCTGGCACAAAAAAGGCTAATGCCTCAATAAGTGCTACAAACATAAGAGGCCGAGTGGTGGTCGAAGGATTCTTTTCTAGAAAATTCGCGATTTCAATAAAGTAGTGTTGAAAATAACCAGTGGCAAAAAGAACCGTTACAACTCCAAATCCAAATAAAATTGTAAACAAATTAAAAGCGTAGGCTCTTAGAGTAACTCGTCGACTTTTTCTAATCTTCCACAACTGAGGCACCAATGCTCCGATATGAACAGCAAAGACTCCAAAAAAGACGGTCACTTCATTGACCACCGTAGAAGCCAAGGCTGCCACACAAAAGAATAAACCCAATTGCTCTGACTTCGTAAACGCAGATAGGCCAAATACAATTAAAATTAATACTGCCGGATGACTAATCGGAGTAAAGAATTCTGCGAAAATTCCAGGCTCTAAAAGGTAATACAAAAGAATCAACAGAAAACCAAAATAGAAGAGACTTAAGAAATAGACCTGGTGTTTTCGTTCAGAAAGAAAAATTATCCCCGCGATACCAATACTGGCAAAAATGAGTCCCGGCATTATTCCATAGATAAGATAAGTCCAAAGAAGAAGCATTCCGCCAAAGCTACTGCCGATGATCAGACTCTTGGTTTGATTTTCTGAAATGACTCCAGAGTTAACAAAACCAAAAATCATAAGCTTTGTTTGGCTACGTGAAAAAGTAGAAAGGGTTAACAACAATCCGACTAAAGCAGAACCTACTACACTATCGCTAATATGTTGAACTAACCACCGGACAAAGCCAGAGACGGCCTGCTGAAAAGACTCGGTAAGTGATCTTCGGGTTACCCAAAAAGCACCCAATAAAACAACGGGAATTAATAATGTGTAATCGTTCAAAATCCCTACGCCCTAGTGAGGTACATATCTATACGAAATGATTTTCCTTCAAAAACCGAATCAGGTCTAGCTTTAATTGGCGGAGATTTAATGGGTCTTTTTACTAGAACCCGATTTTTAGCCAATTTCACAGAAAGTTCCAACAGTTCTTCAACATCATCTCCTTGATGACCTAGGATACTTCGCAGAATCTGCATTTCTTTATTAGGTAAGGCCGTCTTTTTACTTTCTGGGAACATGGGGTCGAGGTAAACAACGTCCAATGACTCCTCAATTTGAAGGCGACTAAATAGCTCGGGTTTTCTCAGTAACTCAAGAGAATCACCGTGATAAAAGCTAAGTCTTTCTTTTAAGCCAAAGTTTTCCCAATTTTCATGGGCTAAACTCAATAAGCTCCAAAGCATCGAGTTCTTCTCAATGGCCACAACCTTAAAGCCCCGATTGACCATGACTAAGGAGTCTCCACCCAGGCCAGCTGTTAGATCGAAGATGGTTTGTGTCTTTTCGATATTTCTAATGGCCTTTACCAGAGGCTCCCGTTGATTAATCGTCTTTAATCGGTGTAGCGTTTTATTCGAGTTGAAATCAATCGACATAGAAATAAATTGGCCGTCGACCTTATTAGATAAAACATAAGGCATTGTGCCAGCATCTAATACGAGTCTGTTGCTAGTTTTAGGGTCAAAATCACTAGAGCAATGCTCTAGTTCAAAGTTCTGGCTTAAGACAGCTAATCTATCTTTACTGATTTTTTCAGAACTAATCACTTCTAGCTTCGGCTTCATAGCCCTAAACTAGTTCATTTTTTCTTCACTACAAACAAAAAAAGCCCAAAGAAAGCGAATTCTTTGGGCCCTAGGAATTTAAACGATCAATCGTTTAAAATTTTAAATCTATTTTAAATTTACTGAATCTCGTCGCTGAGACCTTTAGCTTCTGCAGTCGTATCTTCAACCATGGCAGCCTGTTGCTGATTTCTTCTTCTTTCAAGTCTTTGTTGCCTTGCCAATTCAGCAGTATTTGCATCGTCGCTACCCTCTAAATCCGCAAGAACCTCTTCTGTATCAACTAACTGTCCAGCAGCAACAGCTTGAACTCGATCTGCAATTGCTTCCCTTCGGGCTTGATTGATAACAAGTTGCCCTTCAGCTGCAGCTTCGACTCTAGCTCTTTCCACATGCATTTCTTCCATAATTCCAACAACCTGTTCAGCTGTATCAAGACCTCTTGACGAATCTAGAGAAATTGAAAGAACTTGAATACTGATTGCCGAAAGTTGCTTGGCAACCGCAACAGACATTTCCTGGTTCTGTTCTTGTAGAGCTAAAATTGTATTAGCAAGTTGCTTAAATTGTGATGCAGACACCGCAGTTCTTAGAGTTGTAGCAAATTGGAAAATGTTTTGATCTAACTCTGTGCCTGCTACACTTAGTAAGTTTTCTGCAATATCATAAGCTGTTTGAATGGAGTTACGTTCGTTTTCAATAAAAACGATACCGTTTTTCCAACCTTCAACTTTTCTTTTAAGCTCTGCAATCGAAGTTCTCAATTGCTTTGCAATGATTTCTGTAGCTTTATCGTAACTTTCTGGGTCACCGAGGTCAGCTAAATTGCTTTCTAATTCCGGAAGTAAAACTTCTTCGATTGCAAAAATATGCTGCTCAAGAGTTTGCTGAAGTTGATAAATCTCTTCATAGCTCTTAAGTAAGTCTGCAGCAGATCTTTTAACACCTTCAACTTGATCGTTGATAGGGCCTTCGATTCCTGCGATGAAGCCAGCAACGCTATCACCATACTGAGCGATATATTTTTGAGCTTCTTCTAGTTTATCACCACGTAGTTCGTCATTTGCTAGTTGCTTTACAAGTGATCCCATATCTTTAAAACTAGAAGTACTCGGCAGTTTAAAACTTTTGAGACCTTCAATCATACTACCTGTCATATTCGCACCTTGTTTTTTAAGGTATTCGAATATATTTCCGCCTCTTTGGAAAATAGTAGGATTCTCCATTTTTTCTTTGTAATCTTCGTACGCTTCATCAAGGGCATCTGGATCAGAGACATCAACGTATTTTGTTGTCACAAGTTTAATTTTCATTAGTGATTCGTTAAGCTTTTGTCCCATGGCACCGAGATCATCCACTTTAGATCTAGATAAAACATCCATAGTTGAATTAAAGTGGTTAGAATCCCTGAAAATTCTAGCACCAACATTTGAAATTGAACCAGGCTCAGCTAAGTCTACAGATCCTGCGATTTCTATAACCGCATTCTCTAAGTCATCTTGAGACATAGCATTTTTCTTAACGATCTTCTCAAAGATCGTTAAACCTGCATCTGGATCAGCATCTCTTTTAGCTCTCAAGCGTGCTAATAGATCTCCTCTATTAAGACTACCAACAGCAGTTAACTTACCACTACCGTTACCATTTCGAACGGGCGCTGCAGTTGTAACTGCCTTTTTTGCGGCCATGACCGCTTCTTCACATGTTAATGCGTTGGCATCCACTTGCCCTAGTAAAACTAAAGACGCAGTCGCCACTGCCATCTTTTGGGTTAATTTTATAATCTTACGATTCATCTTAAAAACTCCTAGTTATTCTCGAACACAATCAAAACTCATAAAATGAGAGTCGATTCTGTTTCAAAAAATTATTTCGTGGTCGAGAATTTCACTATTCGTGCCACCCGCAAAATGGACAAAATTCCGCAATATTTCTCTGAAATGGAGCTAAATGCTATTGAAATAGTTTCATTGTGGAACCAAAAGCCTAAGGATGTTCAATATTTGCGGCCACCCCTACAAGGAATGTCACCGTCGATTAAAAATTTTACGCCTCCTCTAAGAGATTAGATTTGGTCAGTGAGATCAATTGGTACATATGATGCTCAAAAGGACCCTCAAGGACCTAATGATCTGACAATTATCGTATCTATCGCGAGGTCGATACGAGAGATAGAGCTCTTTGTCCTTATATATA
>CAZFYV010000018.1:12312-23240 GCA_964523195.1 uncultured Pseudobdellovibrionaceae bacterium | reverse complement strand
TACGCTAAAACAATCTTTGATTTCATTTTTCACCTCGCTTTTCCAAATGACCATATCCTGCATAAAATGCTCAATCGCAACAAATATATTGCATATTATGCATATTTATGCATAATTATGCGTAATGCAGGAGAGTCCATGGAAATAACAAAAAAGAGAAAGATGCTTGAAGTGCTTCGAGGCCTAATCGGCTCAGGCTTTGAAGGCAACCAAAGTGAAATTTGTGAATACTTAAAAAGTAAAGGCTATGAAGTCACACAAAGTACAGTTTCAAGGGCACTCAAAAAGATTGGAGCTCAAAAAGTATCTAGCAAAGACAATGTTCGCTATGAGATTCGATCAGAAAACAGCAAACCTAGCTACTTTGGCTCCTTACAAGACTTAATGAACAAAATCGAATGTAACGAAAGCCAAATTGTCATCAAGACAAAGGCAGGCTCGGCCATGTTTCTCGCCGGTTTTATCGATCACTATTGCACAGAGGACTCGCTTGGAACCGTGGCTGGAGATGACACCATCTTTATTGCTCCACGGTCCATCAAAACAATTAGAAAAAATATGAAGAATATCGAAAGCTTCATTAAAGACTACTCTTAGCCTTAAGAAGCATTTCTAAAACTCTTTTAAGCTGTTCTACTGAAGGAAACTACAGGGATATGTTAACTCTTCTTCAGTTAAATCAGGTCCTCGATGAGTCAATACACTTCCGTTGTCGTGATACCATGAGGCACCTTTTTTTCCAGCATTGTGAGTAATAACATTTCCATTTGGCCAATACCAGCTAGCACCTTTTTTCCCAGCATTATGAGTTAGCACATTGCCGTTTGAATAATACCAAGAGGCACCTTTCTTTCCGGCGTTGTGAGTGATGACATTGCCATTTGGGTAATACCAAGAGGCTCCGACTTTACCAGCGTTATGAGTAAAGACGTTGCCATTTGAGTGATAAATAGAACCACCGTCACCTTTTATGGCAAACTGACAAAGAACTTCAGTACTATCGAAATCTAATGCATCTGCCTGAACTACAGATAAAAGACCCATACAAAAAATGAGAGACAACAAGGTTTTTCCCACAACACACTCCTATTCCTTCAACCGCGGTATCACTAACAACAGAATAGGAGGTCTACAACAATCTAAAATTCGCAGTGAAATATCTGCAGCTCGGGCGCAAAAAGGGCAAAGGTTGTCTCAAAAAAGACTCGAAAAACTGAATATTTATCCGGGAATCCTGTAAGCATTTCAAGGCTGGTTACATTGCTCCTTAGATAGTAGTAGAACGCCGTCTGGTTGGAGGTATGTATGAAAATTTTAATGGTATTAGCAGCTGTATTTACTTTAAGCAGCACTTCATTTGCTCATCAGGAGCAAAATCCAGTGGAGTCTTTAACAAAAGTATTCTATTGCGATGGTTCTCAACTCAAAATTGATTTTATGAAAGTCGACGGACAAGTTGTGAGAACAGTTAACTTAAATAGCTACCGTTACAATTCCGATTGCAGGACAAAAGTTCTTCAAATTTATGGTGTTACAAGCGGCAACTAATCAAGATTATTTTTAGCAGCTGGGGCCGTGCTCTAGAAGAGAATGGCTCCAGCAGATCTATTAATTTAAATGTTCTTTCTATTACTTTCTTCACCCACCCTGACCGTGATCCACAATGCCGTACAAAAATTCAAGATAAAGGTAACAACCTAAAATTATCAAAATGTAAGCGCCGATAAAGGTTTCGAACAATCGGTCTTTCCATTCAATCGCCTTAACTAGACTCACCAAGTGAACAACTAAAAACAAACTAGTAGCTACACCTAGAGCTACTAAAAACTTATTCTGTAGTTGATGAAACTCACTGACATAACCATCGGGAAAACCATCTCTATATGCCGCCCATAAAAAGAAACCAACGACTAGACTAACGCATATACACATCAAACTAATCATCTTCGTTTTTTTAATTCGAGCTCTATTAAACACCTTACTCATATTATTACCTATATCAGAACCTGGTCTTGATCTCTAATTTGATTTCTCCTACATTTATAGGTGTTTATTTTATAATCATATTTAAGGACTTGTAAGATATGAAATACGTTTTTTTACATGGCGGCCCAGGTTTAAAAGATTACTTATCCACATACTTCTCCAAACATTTTCAAAACGACGGAATATTTTTTCAACTCAATGATGATCAAAAGTCTGTGGATAAAGTTGTCGATTTTGTGGAAAAACAAATTCAAGATGCGAATTCCGATATCACACTCGTAGGACACTCTTGGGGCGGCATTATCGCCATGGAGTATTTTTCTAGAAAAAAAGATATATCTAAAATTAAAAAGCTTATCTTAATGTGCTCACCGATTTCTGTGGAGTCAGAAAAATTTCATCAAGAAAGACTAAAAAATCAAGGCATTGACCCTTCAGACCTGCCAAGTATTTTTGCAACCCCTGAAGAGCTCGCTAATTACGCTGCTGATGTGCAAACCATTTTCTCTGGATTAAATCCAGAAGTTCTTGGTTACTACATTGAAAACCAAATGAGCAATTACAACTTTACAGAGACACTTAAGAGTATTGAAATTCCAATTCACAATATTATTGCTGAAAAAGACAACAGAGTTACTAAGGAATATTTAGAAACTTATCCACAGATAAATGCCTCGATTTACAACCATATTATAAAGGACTGTGGACATTTTCCGTTTTTGAATCCAGAAGTCGCTCAAAATATTTCCAATATGATACGTGAAGATATCGAGTGCTAAATTATTCTGGTTTAAGGAGTTCTGCAAAAAACAGAACACCATCATATCCATTTTGATGATGACTCAAAACCTCGAACCCGGCTTGAGAAGCTAATCTATATATATCTTCTTTACTGAGTTTTGTAGGTTTTGCGTTTACGATCCTCTGATTGGCTTCAAAAATCGTTTGAGTTGCACCTTCAGGTAAATAACCTTCCTTCTCGTAGGCAGTAAAAACAGTAAAGTTTCTTTGACCGAATTGCGCGAACAATTCGTCAGACCCTTCTCCCATGCTCGACCAGGTAAAAAGAGAGCCTGGCTTTAATACACGAAACAACTCTTTTAACATTTTAAGAATGTCTTCTTCTGACATCATATAAGTCATATTGTTTGAAACGGCCCCGTCAACGGAGTTATCGGGAACTCTTACACCATTTCTTTTTAGGTCTCTGACATCTCCTAAAAATATATTTTGAGGATCTATTAGTTCTTTTTGAGCAGCGTATTCAGTCATCTCTTCGGAAAGATCAAAGATCTGACCAACTCTACTGAGATCGTCTGCGACGATGTCTTCGATAATCAACCCGGTTCCACCACCTAAATCAAAATAGACTCCACCACTTTTATTCATCTGGGCATGAGCTTCAACATGCCAATTTCTAACGTCTCGATGGGGAGGAAAACGCTTTAAAGCCGCATCGTACACCTGTGGGTATTTTCCAAAGAATTCTTTTGTTGCACCTGGAGCGACAACGTCGTACACGCCCTCAGCAGTAAAAAACTTATGAGGATTAAAATGCTGCTCACAACTTAAAGTCTCAGCACTTGCATTAAAGCAAACACTCAAAAACACTGGAACTACAATCCTACGAGTACCTGTGATTATTCTTCTTACGACAAAAGTATCTTTGATGGACGGCTGATTAGTTTTCATAACCTAGCGATTATTGCACATAGCTCGCCCACTTTTTCTTGTCTCATCTCAAACCTAATAAGACTTACCGACAAATTTTGACCTTAAAAACTCTGCGACTCGATGGCTGAAGGTGAAATTGTCTATATATTATATAGGAAAGGCAATTTGAGAATTCTGAGATTCTTATAAGATTATCGAGGTGAAGTACAATCTCCTCACCCCCTTTAAACCCCTCTAATTTGCTTCTCATAAAAGAATTCACCATATTTTTTACCAGCCTAATTAAGATTCTAGGCACAGTTTTCGAAATACATGATCCTGGTGAAAAAAGTAACTCGAACGTATACATGTTTAACTAATAGTCAGCCCAACAAAATTGGGCATTTTAAACTATTGCTAAATTTAATAGCCATAATTACGTTTTTTCTTTTTTCATTCTTACCTCATGTTTCCTTTTCAAAAACCTGTGAAAGCTATTTTAGCAATAGTTTCGATATAGATTTACTTCCACCAGATCTACAAAAAGAGATCACCGCAAAACTCATCAAAGCTCCAAAATCTCTTAAGATGTTCCCTATAGCAGGTGACCGATTAATTATTAAACTCTCTGATCAACTCGATGTTTCCGACAGGAGCCTACTGTCTCCTCTTGGACAACAAATACTAATGCGGGCAGAAGACAGTATTACATTAAGCCATATTTTTAAAAAAATTGCCGACCAATACCAAGTACCGCTTTCAAGAGTTGCTAACATTATTCTAGATTCGAGAGAGGAGTGGGTTCACCAAATCTACACAGAAAGAAATGCAGAAAACTGGTCTGAGATGATTCGCATTTACCATGAAGAACTCAATGATGCCTGGAGAAACGTACCCGAAGTCGCTCTTCAAACAGTACTAGCATATAACAGAAGAAATGAAAGCAACGATCGAGAACTAGCAATTCAACTCGCCTATAAAACCATTGAGGGACTGACAGGACCAGCACTTAAAGGTGAAGCCTACGGAATTCTCGCACGTATCTTTAAAGATATGGGTGATAAAGACAAAGCCATTGAAACCTACCTCTTGGGGTTCCAGGCCAATCCACAAGATTACTATCCAGGTGTAGCTGGATTAAACTTACTAGTGTCACTAGGAACAAGTGAAGCCGATGAAAGAGTTAAAAACCTTCTTCCACTCGTTCAAACAGCAGTTCGAAAAACCTATCAAAGAATGAGTATCAAAGGGGAAGAACCTAACTATTGGCTTTATGCAACTGACATGGATTTAAAAATTCTAGCTGGTGACTGGGACGGAGTCTGGAAAATTCTCCCAGATCTCATTAGCTCATCGGCTGGAACTCAGAACTTAAAAACCACCCGCGAGGATCTTGGACGCAAACTCGTTAGATGGAGATCAACCGAATCCGATGTTTTTGTGATGAATGTGATCGCAATCATCGACAAGCTTCAAGAAGCTGAAAATACGCCACAAGAAATTGACCCTTTTGAATCTAGAAAGAAATCCTATGTTACAACTAAAAAGTTTCCTGAGCCCGAAGGGATCTTTAGTGTTAAGCCCATAAATGTTAGCCAAGAAATTCAAGATAGCGCGGCTGAAGACCTTATTGAACATGCCTATGACAATTTCGATGTAAATTTAGACTCCTTCCATAGGTTTCTACAAAAATACCAAAAATCTGATCGAACAGATAGAAAGACAGTTCTACTTGCGCCAACAGGTCCCTACAAATCGGTGATTCAAGCAATAGCCGATCAAACTGGTATTACCCCTTGGTGGAAAGCATACCAAGATCTTGGAATTGAAGAGGACCCTTCAAATACCCCTGAGTTTATCGACGAATTACAAAAGCGTGGATACCACATAGTAATGTTTATACCCAGGCAATTTGGTGAAACTCGTCACAACGATAGCTATACCTATGAAGAATTCATAGAAATTAACAAACAACTATCTAGCTTGGGCAACAGACTCTCTTATGTTTTTGGATTCGAAGAAGTTTTTCCACTAGATTACGAAGTGCGAATCTCTGAAGATGAAGTACGAGAAAACTATCATGACGGTGTTATGAGAATGTTTCTACGAAAGTTTCAAGAATGGCTTATTGCCTTAGGTGAGGAGGTAAAGCATTAAAAAATATTTCCTCACTCTACTAGCACTAGGAATGATCCTTTTATCTTTTCACCTAGCTCAGGGTAAAGATCTAGGCATTGACGAAGAAGATAATAGTTCTGATCTAGGCTTTCTAGTTCCTGAAAATTTTGATCCCGTCGATAGATGGCCTATTCACATTGTTATTGAAGAGCATTACATTATGGGAGAGCTTTACTCTCTGGTCAAAATTGATATCGATCCCTCTAGGCCGTTTCCTGTAGAGGGAGATAAAGCAACTCAATTTGCATCGAACCTGAGAAACTATGCAGACTTTTTACTCCAAAGGGTTCAATCTTATCTAGCTAAGATCCATTTAGATCACGGTAAAACAGATGATGATGATGGAATAGGAGAGTTGATTCTAAACTCGTTTAAGCAAGCTCCGACTTCAATGAAAAGACTTGAATTTTCAGATGCTGGAGCACTCTCTCATAAAGTTGACGACTATTTTGAAAATCGATCACTTATTGTTTTTCTGACAAAACACAATGATATTTCAGATGAAGGCTTTATAGGAACAGTGAAGTTCGTAATGACAAGTGTTGACCGAGTATTTGATTCTGCGCTCAGAGAATATGAAGGCATCTTTTCACCTGTGCTCGTCCAAGAGATGGATGACTCTGGTGCTGAAGTTACAATGGATGTTGAATATGAAAATCTGGCGAAAACTGACGGGATCCCTTCGCCAGTTGACTTCCTGTTGTATCAGTCTGCTGCGACCGGTTGGTTTGGCTTCGTTTGGGATCAAGCCATAGATAGTGTTACGTACCTAAATGCTGAATCTCACATCCTCGATTTTCACGCTAAAAATTTTGGTTTTTCAGACATTACTGATTTTTATGAAAAGATGGCAGCCCATAAAATGCGAGGGGATACTCGAAATTTCCTAAGAACAATTGAGCAAAGGTATACCACTAAGTTGGAAGCAGCTGCCTCTGGAACTAAACCTGGCTTTGTAGCTCTGCATGCACCAATGACCATCGTTAATGGGAGCTTCTCTGAGGTGGATTTTGGCCTCCTGCCTCTTCCTGGCTCCGATAAAAACTCAATAATCTCATTGATTACAAATGGACATCTAGATCCTTCAAAACCCTACTCCACAATGATTGAATCGGGATGGCAACCGAGCTCCTGTGAGTTATGGTTTAATAACTCAGTTCCTTTTTATTAGAATTTTAATCGAAACATCTTTTCAACGGCAATTAATACATGTGACTTCGCAAGTTCCGTATTCTCTAGATTAGGTCGCTGACCGGTCGTTACGTTAAAAATCATTCGACCAAGAATCATGGACTGGGTACTATTCACCAAGTCGTCTAAATTTCTTGGAATCGACTTCTCTTCGGCCTTAAGCATCTGAACAATCAAACCCTTTATTCTCTGAAAGGCTCCTTGCCGAACCTGAGTCTGTAAAGATCTAAACTCTTCATTAAATCCAGAACTATAATAGAAATATAAAATCACCGGGATATACTCCGGTTCATCTACAAAAAAGTTAAAATAACCCGCGAGATAAGCTTTAAACATTTCTTTTGGTTCGCTAGCTTCCTGCATGAGTTGAAAAGTATAATCGTGCCCTTTGGCCATCATGAATTTGACCATGGATATATAGAGCTCTTGTCTGTCCTTATAATGGTAGGCCACATGGGACCTTCTTGTACCGAGAGCCTGCGCGATCAGATCGTAGGTCGTTTCTTCAAACCCATGAACGGCTACAAGCTTCACTGTAGCTTCTATAATCTCAATCTTCTTTATATCCCCCTTCTTTAGCTTCTGAGGGAAAATAGACTGAAATAGAGGGTTTTCACCCTGTGGAACCCAGAATTGGACCTGATTATCTGCCATTTCTAAATTGTACAGTAATTCAATATATTTATGCAAAAATTATAATTTTTTTGTCTTTTTGTACAAAAATAAGTTGAAATAAATTCATTTTTGATGCACTATGTCGCCGTACTGAGAAATAAGATTATCTAAATATTAATAATAATTACAGGGAGTTATTAAATGAATAGCGCGTGGATAGCTTTGTCTAAAAGCACCAAATTTATCACAAAAAATTCGTATATTACACTCATTTTATTCTGCTTAATTATAAGCCCAGTTGTCCAAGCTAAGGTCAATTGTGAAGCTGAGTTTTCCTACTCTTTTCTTCAGACACAAAGCCCAGAAAACATGCTTTATTTCATAGAAAAAGACGCTCAAGCCGAGGCCGGTAAAGAAGCTAAAGAAATGTTTTTTAAACAGAACCCTCAATATGCTCTTTTCTTGCACTCAGGAAACTTCGAAGACTACGAACCCATAGTTCAGGAAGTTGTTTTTAAATATGTGATCGAAGGAATGGAATCGAAAGAAAAGTTTCTTGAATCACTGGCAGCCAACGTAGGCTCTTTCGTTATCCTATCTAGTAAAAAAGATAGTAACACTCCTGATTTCTACATTATGGATAAAGCTGACAAGGTTAAATACCAAGGCATAGGCATCGATACAATGCTAGAACGAAGACCTCTTGAAACTCCACGAGTAATGGCAGATTGGATTATCGATGGACTCACTAACACTGATGAAGTGTTCCTAAATGTAATGGGCGTAGAAAACGTTACTCCTAAAACATTCTATAGAGCATCCGCTTTAGGCTATCCCATCAGTAGTGAAATTACTTTCCAAACTCCTTGGGGTGAAGTTACCAAAAATGCAGGTGATGATATTTGGCTCATCGTTAATGAAGTGGGCGAACCCTATGTTGTTACAGCTGAAAACCACGAAGTTGGATCAGACAATTTTCAAAGGCCAGAAGGACATATCTCAATCGACGACAACGACAAAGAAGTTCAGTCTCGTGGGGATATGTTAAATAGAATCGCTCAAAGGCTGACTATAGCCGAGGAGTACAACAAGGTTCCTTATCTTGGATACAAAATTACATCTACAAATATCGACGACTATCCAACATTGATCCAAGAGGCCATCATCAATAAGCTAGGAGCAGTTGATAATACCAAATACACCTCGTACCTTGCTGAAAACGTTGGATCTGCATTTTCAATTCAGTATAAAAAAGACGGAACTCCAGATTTTTATATCATTGGAAAAGACGACTACAATTCCGACGGCTACCAAAAAATTAGTCCTCTAGAAGTTGAAAGAGATAATAGAAAGTTAGTTGATACTTTCAAGTCAAACCCTGAGTTCGCAGCTCTTTTTGAGGCCCAAGATGAGAATATTGTTGGAATTCTTAAGACTGAAAAAATTAAACTCTTTAGAATGTCAGACCTTGGTTACTCTATTGATGATCTCGTTAGAATCATGCCCGAATGGAATTGGCCACAAGACAAGCCCGCTGGTCAAGATGCATGGCTTGTGATTAACGAAAACGGTAACCCATACATGGTTAACGCTGATGTGGCTGAAGGTGAAACTTACGACCCCGAGACAACCCTCCCGATCAACTACGTGCCTGCAAACTAATTGAAAGAAAACTTTCAAGATTTTTAAGGATTTACTAATGAGATACCTAACAAGTTTTTCCCGAATTTTAACCTCACTAATTATTGCCCTGGGCGTATTCGCCTCCGCCCAGGCTCTCGCATCCGACGCTTACTCCGCAATGAAGTACTGTGAGGATATGTTTGCTCATGGTGCTCCCTATGCTGAAGAACTCGATAGCTTAAAACCACAGACTGTAATTAGCCTCAAGCTCGTAAGAGAAATTTCAAAAACTGAAGTTGGCAAAAGTATGGGTGATTTCCAGCACAATTGGTGGCAGAAATCCAACTCCTATAAGACCCGCTTTAAGCCTATGAAAGACGACAGCGGTAATCCTATAACCAACGAAACTATTGACGCTCATCTGGCATCAAGAGGAATTAATCCTAAATATAAAAACCTATTCTACAGAAGAAACCTCAATGGCAATTGGGAAGAAGATATTACTCAACTTGATAACTCGCAGCTAGCTACAAACAATCAAGGAGAAAACACAGCCGGTGGATTGAGTATGATGTTTCATCTCGCTCACCTTTTGAATGAGCCATTTACTTCTACCGAGCAAGCTCTCAATAAACTCGATAAGGCTCTTCAAAATATTCACACTGGGTACATGACAAGAAACGACTCATGGGCCTTCTACGATCACCCCTACAACCTCGATCAAGTTAACCCAGCTGTCCAATATACAAACTTTAACCCTTTCATGCATCTCGTACTTCAATACGAAAATGAAGTCGAAGGATTTAACTACTTAAAAGAGGCACTCGAGAATAAGCGAGCAGAAATTTTAGAAAAACGTTTTGCTCCTTATAAAAAAATGTCGCCAGGGAAAGCTTACCTCGGTCTAGCTGAAGAACTCGGCACCAAGCCGAGCTTGTTTGACCCTGCGACTGCCGAGTTTTTTGACGGCCTACTAAAAAAATCAACTTATAATCTGACAAGCCCCTTGGATCAGGCAACGGAATTTTTTCATGCTCATATTCGTTCTGGAGCTCTACCTGATATTCCTGCCGCTGATGTTGAACTTCTTATTCCTGATACTCCACCTGGTTCAGGGGCTTTTGTCTTCTTAGTAAGACAGATAACTACTGGGGAAATTGTTGCCGTACTAAAACTTCAATCAGCTAAAGATGGAGGCTTAGATGAAGTCATAAGTAATGTTGCTACTGAAGAGTTTTTCAGAGTAAAAGCTCTAGAACTTGGTGAACAGTCACCAAACCTTGTAACTGAAACTCTTGCCTATGGAAAAACTGGTAATGACTTCTATTTTCTTCTTCAAAGCGCTGCTGAAACTAGAGATCTTGACGGACACCTTTCTAAAGTTTCTCTCGAAGGCTCACTCGATCTCATCGAAAAATCGGCAAAAGCACTCGCTAACTTTCATAGTGTATTTTCACCTGATGGTATGAAGTACAACAAACAATCTATCAAGACTTTCCAAGGAAATGCCTATTATGATGTCACACGTATGAGGTCTGATTTTGGAAAAGTACAAGAGATCTTAGAAACTACTGGTGAAGTCACTCTAGAGGGTAGTAGTGAAACAACTCAAGTCGATAACTTTCAAGCTACAATTGATCAAAGTAATGCCTTTATCGTCGATTGGTACGATAATTTAATTG
>CAZFYV010000018.1:0-12302 GCA_964523195.1 uncultured Pseudobdellovibrionaceae bacterium | reverse complement strand
TCATCCCCTGAATCTTTCGCACCGTCTATCGTCCACGGAGATTTCCATGGTGGAAACTTATTTTTAGATCCCGAAAACTATAGAGAAACATTTATTGATTTCGGTACAGTAACTTGGTCTCTAACACTTTCGAAAAAGTACGGTACGGGAGATCGAGGAAACGATATCGGTCGAATGATGGGTCATCTTCTTGTCGAGAATATGAAAGGGCAAGAGTACTCAGATCAAAAAATTCGCGAGTCATTAACTCTTGCAGAGTACTTCTTTCAAAGTTACCTCAAGAGTTTAGAAATCGACCTAGCTTCTGAAACAGCTAAGACACTCAGAATCTCAGCTTACTTTTATGTATTAAGGTACTTCGGAGTTCAAGCCAAAGATGTCACAGACTATTCAAACGATGGACAACCTCTGGACTCTGTAAAGTTCAAAAGTAAAAATGTTTCTCTCGCTGAAATGAGACAACGTCTTTTTAGGACTTGGCAGGCATTTTTAGAGACGGCCAAGGATCGCTTAAATTAAGGTAATAATCATTGTTCCCCCTGTAACAATGTTCGATGTTGAACCCCGGGCCCCCTGTCCCGGGGTTTTTTTGTTCAAAACTCACTAATTTGATCTAAGGAGAGCCTTGGATAAATCAATTTACAATTGAGCTCTTTTTACCTATAGATTTAATTTATTAGGGAGATGCGTTTGAACTTTGAAAATTGGGGCCTCATTGATTACCTTGAAGCTCAAGAAAAACAACTTGAACTCGTCGAGAGAGTGGCCAATGGAGGTCCTGAAACCATCGTCTTTTGTAGACACCCTGAAGTGGTGACTTTAGGCAGAGGCACAAAAGATGGAGATGTTTTTTCTTTTAAGGGCCCGGTCATTGAAGTTTCTAGAGGCGGAAGGGCAACCTACCATGGTCCTAATCAACTAGTGATCTACCCCATTCTCGATCTGAAAAATGATCACAAAAACTTTCCACAAAAAGACCTCCACGCACTTTTAAGAAAAATAGAAGAGCTCGGCGTGAATATTTGCCAACACTTTGGAGTTGAGGCTACTGCTCATGAAAAGGCTCGACAAATAGACGCAGATGTAGATGCAGATGCAACAGGAGTTTGGACTAAAGGTAAAAAATTAGCTTCTGTCGGAATAGCCGTGAGAAAATGGATTAGTTACCACGGCATTGCAATTAATTTGGTCTCTGACCCTTCAGCTTTTCAAGGACTTCACCCTTGCGGATTTCAGACTGAAACGATGACCTCAATTGAAGAACAATCGGAAAAGGCCCCATCATTTGAAGAGGCCTTTGAAGTCGCAAAAAAAGAATGTGAAAAACTATTTACTTAATTTTCTTTTTAAGCATACTGACCATATCCTTTTTGGCTGCAGTATTTGGTACTCGTATATTTACATTTTTTCCTCTCACTTTAATTTTCCAAACATTCTTAGTGAGATCGACTGTTAAATTGATATTTTTCTTTGTTACTAACTCGTCTCTAAAAGAGCTATCTTTACAGGCCGTAAAGAAGTCATCTACAAAACCGACGATGGTTTTTTTGATTCTTTCATAGCGATTGTGTTGCTCTAACTTTGTCAAAGTATCCATTTGAGATTGATCAAGATTAATCTTTAACTTTGTCTTACAAACTTTATAAGCTTGTCTTCTAAATTTAGTTAAAGCTCTCTCAATTTGTTTCTTATCGGTTTGTATAAACCTATCACGATCAGCATCCGACAACTCACTAGCGGATCCAATAATTGGAAACAAAAAACACAGCCCCACCAAGATCAAGAACTTCTTCAATAGCATCACTTCACCTCTCATTTTTTAAGAATATGACCATTATTCCCGAGAATTTTTAGGGCAGCAATTCATCACTCTAAATGTCTGAAAATACAGACTTTTAGCTGAAATTCAGCCGGCTTGAATTGGTTCTCGATTTGCAAATACTTACGCCGAAATGAAATGCTCGTTACTCGTTATCTGTCTACTCCTATCTGGAGTGGCTCTGGCCACCCCTAGGCAAGCTCCTATAAGTGAGTTGAGGCCAAATTCCGCCCTGATTCCACGAGAATCGGCACTTTCCTGTGAGCAAAGCATCTTCAGAAGGAGCTATAAATCGACTCCCCAGAGGGAAGATTTATACAAATACGAACTCTTGAAATACACGGATTTTCTCATATCCCAAGGCTTTCATATTTCCTCATATTCTCTCACTCGAGAATCGGCACTGGCTCAACAAATGATCTTTGATCGCTTCCAAGTTAATATTCCCGGAAGACTCTTATACCAAGAAAGAAGCAAATTTTTTAATTCCATTGCTGAACTGGTTAAATCAACAAGTGCTGGCCAAAGACTAACCAGGCAAAAAAACGATGTTGATCACAAATCCTGGTCCATTGAAATTTTGGTAAAACTAGCAAACGAATGTTATCAAAAAGGCATCCCTCTCGATCGAGATTTTTTAATCGAAAATTCGAGTTTTGTGGGAACAAAGCTTTCGTCAATCTACGGATATCCTGTTCGAGGTGAAAACATCGTATACCGCTTAGAGAAGCTTGGACTCACCTTAGATGATCTCATAGCAAAAGCAGGTCTGCCCGATGAGCCAATAGAAATTATTACGCCAGAAATTAAAGTATCGATTCCTAGATCTTCTGAATTTCTCATTGAGGTCTTTGGCTTCTTAAAGAACAGAGGATTAGATATTGTCCAAAAAAGCCTCATTGAAAACAATGATCTTTTGAGAAACCTAGTTTTCGATCGGTATGGAGTTTATACCGACTATTACCACCTAGAGGAAATAGTCTATGAAATTTTTGAAGGCTGGCCAGATCTTAAAAGACATATTGGCTATTCATATGAAGGTCGTTCTCAACACTATGTGGGACGCCCAGATTGGACGAAAGACTTTTATGCAAGCCTACTGAAAGTTATCAACGATCACAATTACGAAATTTCTTATAGAATGTTTAGACACAAAGAAAACTATGAACCAATTCGACTACTGCTTTTGGAACACTTCAAGTACGATATTTCCGGAAAATCTATGTATGAAAGGGCATTGGATTTATTTGATAGTTTAGAAGATGCTGCTAATTACGCACGGGTTCCTTTTACTCGGTTCAATAACCAGCTTCTACCAGCCCAATTTGATCAATGGACCAATCAAGAAGAGATTGATCAACTCTCCCCACAGCTTTTGCCTCAGATACTAAAAATCGTTGATCAACTTGGCTACGATCCAGTCGAAGTATTTTTTAAAAATGAAGATGCTTTCTCAAAAGTTCGTCCTCAATTGGAAGAACTTCTTCAGATGGAAGTTACTGCGGAACAGATACTTACGACGGCCAAACAGGTCTATGGTCCCTCATTTAATAGAGCTATAGAGGCGGCTCACCTCAATCGAACAAACCTTTTTGGAGACCCCGAAGACAATCACCTGTCAAAAACCCTAATTAAGGCCATCATGGTCGTAACCAACAAATTTCCAAAAATCAAAGCTCGAGAGATGAAAACAACCCATTCACTTGAAATTAACGAGATGCTAATGGAAGAGCTTAATCTAAATGTCTCTGGATACTCTTTATGGAAGGAGCTGAAACGCCAAGGTAATCTCATGAATCAAGATCGTATGGGTTCCGAACGAGGCTATACCGCAGCTACAAGATATGTTCGAGCTATGCAGACGGCTATTATCGTTGAAGCAAACAACGAAAACTCTAGAGCTGAATTCTTAGAATTTGAAGGAGTTCAATTCAAAGCCGGACGATTTACAGTGGATCCAGTGGAGCTTTCGTACAACTTCCCGAGTAAAACCTTTTTTGATGAGGTAATGCGATACATAGCTGACGATTTAGAGATTTTTCCAACAGGGACAAACTTACTAAATCCCGAATTTAGCGGATTTATCACCAACTCACTATATAATCGATTTAATACAGAGATCAGTATATTGAGTATCTTCAGAGCTGCAGATAAATATTATAAGGGTCTCGATGGATATCGGAAAAAATTTAAATATGGCCGAAACGATCCCAAGTATTATGCTTTTTCTAAACCTGATAGTGAGATTCTCGAGTATTTTGAATTCGTAGTAAACAAGTACCCAGACATTACGGCCAAGGGTTTTTATAAGTATTACTCACAAAAGATCGCCGCTGACTTAAAGGCACATTTTAATGTTAAACTCGCCGGAATAACGCTTAAAAACGAGTTGGACAGACGCTTTGGAAGTATCGGAGAAGCGCGACTATTTACAAACCTCAGACTCCCTTGGACAAGATCTTTTCCGCCCACATCCCAAGAAGTCTTAGAGGCCTTGCTAATAATTAAACTTCTTGGCTATGAACGAGTCGATCGAAAATTAATCCAAGACGACAATCATCGACCATATATCGAAGCACGGCTCAAGGAGCACTTTGGGTTCGAATTGGCAACAAATACAATATACAATTACGCCCATAAACTATTTGGAGAGCTCGGATTCCAACAAGCCAATGAATTTATAGCTTCAATAGTTCGCTTGCAACCTCGAGCTAAATTGGAAGATTTTGAACTACCTAGTTTTGAGAATCACAACCTCTCAGAGTCGCAGCTATTAGAGATTCTAAAAGAAATTAAAAACTCTGGTCTCGATCCAGTTATTCCACTTTTTGCCCGTGAAGACGATTTTAAACCCGTACGTGACTATCTTGCAAAAAGCCATAATTTACGTATATCTGGTTTTGAGCTGCTGATACTGATTAAAAAAACATTTGGAGACTTTGAGGTAGCTCTCGAACAACTCGGTTTTACAACAACTTCTTTTTCTTTAAAAGAAGATGATGTCGAACCCAACAAAGATTTTCTTAATATTTTTGGATTTGTTCAAAACCATTATCCTCGAATTTATGCCTTTGACTTACGGTGGACTCACTCTAGAAAAATTGGCGAAATGATTTATCAAGAATTCGGTATTGTAAGCTCGGGCTACGCTCTGTGGAGGGAAGCCGTAGAGCAGGGTGCGAAATTTAATTCCACTGATACTTGGAATGACTATAGTTGGATTTCAGCTCAGGCTAGAGCATATCGGAGGCAAAAAGAATCTGCAGAGCTATGGTGGCCCCCTCAAACCATCCCGGAAAAAGAGAAACTTGATGAAGTGCTCAGCTTTCTTATAGAAAATGGCATAGCACTCCATTTAAGAGACTTTACAAGTGCAAAGTTAACTCAAAAAACAAATAGTCTTTTGCTCGAAAAACTAAAATATGAGCTCCCTTTGAACACAGTTATAGAAGCTGTAAAACACTATTATGGAAATTTCATGGAAGCTCGAGACGCCTTTGGATTAAACAAAAAGAAACCTGTCTTTGATCTCTCACGGGAACAACTCCTTGATATTGTGAAAGTCGTCGCTCGAGAACACCCAGAAGCCTCAGCCTCATCTCTTCGCGCTGGCCAATCTCGGATGGTAGGTAGCACTATCGAAGATAACTTTGGATTCTATATGTCCGGTGAGCATTTTGCTAAAATTCTCTACTCGGAGTTTGGCGGATATAAAAAGGCAAAAGACCTAGCGGAGGTCAAATAGATGACCCTTCGTAATATAATCTCTTCAGTCTCTTTAATCTTTCTAACTGGAATATTAGCCTTTAGTCATTCAGTACCCGCCTCTAGCTCATGGGTATGCGAAGACTACTTCAGCTGGAAAAGTAAGAACTTTATGACTCTCACTCGAGAAGAGATGGTCGTTAGGAAGCCTTATATGACTATCTTTCGATATCAAGGTGGACTTGATTTCAAAAGTGCTCGAGTTATGGGGCTTGTTCAAATTGATGGTCGCTTTCATTTCGATCAAATGGGTGAGATCTCCACAAACTTCAGGCAAGAAGATCAAAAGCCCACCGAACGAGATAGCTTACTCACCTACAATCAATCTTTTTCACTTTCTCTAATGCAGGCAGATGGTTACCTTACGGCTGAAGAAGTTGATTTTCACCAAAATGTTGAAAACCTGGTGAGTCCTGAACAGGTTACTTTTGTAGAAATTGGTGAGTTGGTCGCACCAACAGAACACGACCACCGAGTAACACCTCTTAAAGAGCGCGGTCGTGCATTGAAAACAATATCTGGTTTAGGTCCTATGCATCCCAATTATGTAGAATTTAAGAAATCTGGAATCTGGATGATTAGTGGCCAAACTCTAAATCCGGATCTTTCTAAATCCGACAACCCAGTAGTACGAACTGAACTGCCTTGGCAAGATGACCCAGACCTAAAGAAAGAGCCGAGACTTCAATTGGATCGCAACGAATATCCCTTTGTTTGGGAATTTGGGCGTGCAGGTCAGGTTGAAAACAATATGTTTATGTCTAATCTACAAGCCTTAACAATACTAGCCTACCAGGAGAAGGCTAACTATGAACGAATAATGGGTCCACAAAAAGGCTATATATTTGTTCATGCTCTAGGTAAAGCGCGCACTAAACTTTTTGAAAGAGTATTTAAAGCAAAACGTTTTCCTAGAGATTGGGAAGATGATGAAAACTGTATACTGATGTTGGATATCGACGATATGATTAATATGCCTAGATATAAACCGAGCAAGTTTTCTGGTCGCATTCAAGATCTAGTTGAATTAAGCGGAGGAAAACTATCAGACCTAGATGCCCTAACACTATGGTTTCAAAGTATGAACTTGATAAGAAAAGACCTGGATGTTGTTGTAGATGGTGAGCTAAGTGCAGAACCATTGATATGGGAAGATCTATCTGCTAATGGAATCTGGGAATCTCTAAAGCCTCTTTTAGAGGAGTTTCATCTCGACCTGATGGAGCAGATACAAATAGAAACTTATCTTGGCAAGAATATTTTCTGGGAGAAATCTGCAAACCCGAACTTCACTGATCCTGCAGACCTTCAAAACGCTTCTTCTCGACTTGCTAAGCACGATGCTATACACATTAGAAATATCAACCAAGACCTTCTTTACAAAGACCCCAGATACCTTTCGACTGTACTAAAAGCAGCTATTCAATATTCTAGTGCTAAGAACGTTTGCATTCGTACGAATTCACAGAAATCGAACTCAATTCTCGAAAGGTTTTCGTCGACTCAACATAAATTGGGATTAGGTCGAGTAAAGACTTTTATGCATTGTTTTGATTTGGCTACCATAAACAATATGGACTCAAAAACTGGCATAAACATAAAAGATGAATACTGGAATACACGAAGGCTAATGACTCTACCTTCTTTGTTTTAACAAAAAAAGGCTTCTAGAAAGAAGCCTTTGTATAAAACTCTAAATTTCCAAAAGACTTACTGATAAGTTTTAACAAATTGAATGTCGTCTTCAGCAAATTCATAAACACGCTTTTGAGACTCAAAAATGGTTTCAAATTCTGTTTCGAAAAATCGTGTTTTTCTAAGAGCTCTTGGATCAGAACATTTATGGAAAACGTTTGCATAGTTAATAGGATAAAGTCCAGAAGCCTCTTGAGTGTTCCAGAAGGCCACTAGAAACTCATAGCCCTCAGCGTCTTTAAACGCATAGAATACTTGATCTACAGCATTTTCCAAATTAACTGAATCATTCAAGCCGACTAAGTCTCTTAGCTTAGTGTTCTCATCTACTAGAATCTCTAGCTCTCCGTCGAAGTTTTCTCTAGCTTCAGTTGAGACTTCCATTTTCCCAAGTTGTCTCATCATATAAGCTCTAACTTCGCTCCTACGGGCTTTTCTACGATAGTAACGATCTAGGTTAGTAACATCTTGAGCTTCACTTTGTGAGTAAGATTGCTTAAACACATAGTTCTTCGAAAGAGTGAGAACCGTAACTGACTTTGTTCGACGATTATTAACGTTCTCAAAATCATAGTTACACCAATTGGTAACCTCATTATCGAACTTCTTAATATAAGTTGATAGTGGGAAATTAATCGTTGTTACTTCTTGAATATTTTTACGATTCTTCTTCTGAGTCTTTTGGTCCAAATCATCTTGATACTTCATTAGGCTTAGATGAGTAACATTCTTGACATTTTTAGTTGTTAACAAGTTTACACTCAAGCTATCACAAGCAAAGGCCACTGTTTGTTCGCCTTGGCTGTTCATAAGAAGGTCATCTTCAGAAACAAGAGCCTCCACAAACTGTGGATTACCTGGAAGCCCATAAGTATCAAGAACTTGAGCGATTTCTATTTCTTGATTTTTGTACTCGTCTTCAAACATAGCGTCTAGATCGTCTCTAGATACAAGCTTAATCGTAGATGAATTAGTTGCCGAAAGAAGTACTGGATTCAAACGATCAGTACTTTCATCTTTATATTCATCAGTGGCCTCTTTTGATTCGTAAACCTCAATTACGCCACCTTTTAGTACTCTAAGGTAATCTATAGATACGGTTCTTCTTTGATTTTTAACTTTACTAATTGTATAGCGCTTTAAAAGAGCTGACTCTTGATCGCCTACTTTAAAAGAAGATGATTCTACCTTACACCATGGGCTAGCAGACAAAAAGTCAACAGGAGCCGGTGGTGGGGTCGCAGTCTCTTCTTTTGAATCTGAACCACTTTTACACGAAATAACTAGGACACTCATCATTGCAATAGAAAGCAACGCTCTAACAGATTTATACATTTCCTCTACACCCTTGTTTATTATTAAACAGGGCTGGTATATCTTATTTAGATCAATAAGCAATTTGATAAAAAAGCTAGAGAATCTTTACCCTGGCGAAGGCTCTTCGGTGACAAATTACGAACACTCCTCCTTTATATTCATTAAAATCGACCATTTTTATTCGATCTATTAAGTGGCAATTTCACCTTAACACCGATACCCTTACCTTTTTTCAGAATCACTGCCAATCTTGGGTTCATTGAACAATGTCTGAAATCAACTGGCCCACCTTGTCCAAAATCAAATTCTTGAAATGGAAGCCTTGTAAAATTGGAAAACAGAAACCCTGGACAAGAGAGATTCTCAAATGCTCCAATGCCTTTTTTTATTCTATATGAATCCAGAGCTCCCAGGGAGTTTTCCACTCTATCCTTATCGATTCTCTCAATTGCACTTTTCATCAAGACGGCAATATCCTCTACACTCAAACTTGGTATTTTTTCTGGAGACAGCTCTATGAACGCATCTGTCACAGCATTTCCGAAGTAATTGTTTGGTATTCCGGTATGTCTTTGTCTATAGTCTACGGGACACCTTAAAATATATTTCCCCTCTGGATTTTTAGAGGTCATTTCGTAGTATTTCTTGAATAACAAGGACATTATGATCACGTTTTTAGAGAGTTTGATATTTTTTCTTTCAAGACAATAACTCTTCAGGCTTTCAACGTGATTTAGATCAATATACTCAAAGAATTCGACTGAATGCTTTGGATTCGGAGGCCTCGGATAACAATAACCAGTATTAACAAACAGAGATCTAGGATTGATATCTAAAGAGCGCTTAAGATCAGACACAGCCCTCCTATCAAAGTTGATGACTGGCAATAGGTCACCTTTGTAGGAACAAGCTAGTGCTTTCATAAACAAAACTAGCGATTGGCCATCACCAAGAATATGGGAAAAACTCAGGCCTAGATAGGTTTGATCATCAACGTGATTAAGCTTTATCTTTATCAGTGGTTCTGAAGGAAGATTTTTTACCGGATCAAAAAAGCTATCGTCACTTACTTCTGGCAAGTTCTTAGAGTTAATCCTACTCTCTTTGATTGATATACCTCGACAAAAAGGTTCTAAAAAAACTGAGTTGCCTCTTGGGGTAATTCGAGATCCGAGCAATGGATAAGTTTTCAACAGGTTCGACACAGCTCTCTCCAACCTGAACCGATCGATTTGATAGTTGTACTTGTACAGAAACTGAATCGTATAAGTGCCTGGCCGATAAAAGTAGAGATCCATTGGTGTTAACTCTTGGACACTTAAAGGAGTATTCAAATCGTAAATATTATTGTGGTCTAACATGCTCTACCTCCCAAGCAGAGAGAGTTTACTATGATTTTAGAGGGGGCAATAAATTCTCCACAGAGTTTATTCCTAGAGAAGGCACTTCCCCTTTCTAGATATTCCTCAATACCTCTGGTTATCTGAATCTGATCGTATCCAACAACGCGAACCAATCCTGTCGCTATCCCTACTCTTCTCTCTGTTTGATCCCTGAGGATCAAAGCAGGCCGACCTAGGTAGTTCGCCTCTTCCTGAACCCCTCCCGAATCTGTTAAAACACAAAATGATCTCTTTATATTCTTTAAAAACTGGAGATAAGAAAGAGGCGGAAGAACGCTAATGTTCTTTGAATCGTAGAAATACTTAGATGCTAAACTTTGAATTCTAGGACTTGGGTGCAGTGGAGCTACAAATTTAACATTGTCAAATTTTTCAGCGACTCTTCTGACGACTTGAAAAACTTCTTCCATGGATCCAGAAACTCGATCTCTACGATGAAGTGTTAAAAGGATTTGCTTATTCAGATGATCTACTGAAGTGTCTTGTACCCCCATCAACCCAATTGACTCCTGAACGGTTTGTCCCGTAACAACAATATTCGCTTTATCAATTCCTTCCTGAATCAAGTTTTCATAAGCTTGTTGGTCTGCGGGATAGTGGATCGATGCAATCTTAGCAATGGCCTGCCTGTTAAATTCTTCAGGAAATGGGGAATCAATATTGTAGGTCCGATAACCTGCTTCTACATGACCAAAGGGTATATTCTTGTAGAATGCCGTTAAGGCTGCAGAAAAAGCTGTTGTCGTATCACCGTGCCCGAGTACGAAGTCTGGTCGATCTTGATCAAAACACCTCCCCAGTCTTTCCAATATTTTTGAGTTCATCTGCTCGAGACCCTGTCCTTTTTCATAAACCTGGAGTTCAATTTCAGGGGTTATTTTAAAAACTTCTAACGATTGTCTAAGGAGCTCTTGATGCTGACCGGTAGAAATGAGCCTAACTCGAAATAGTGGGTTAGTTCTCATTCGTAGGTATACGGGCGCCATCTTAATCGCCTCAGGCCTGGTTCCTATAACTATATCCACTTTCATGACTCCTCCTTTCACTAGAAATCAAAAGGAGAGATAACAATTTCAAAAGTTGAATAAAAGCGAATAATAGTTAATAATTGTTAACTAATGGATATCAATCGCCTCAGATACTTTATAACAGTCGTAGATACAGGAAGCTTGAGAAAGGCCTCTGAAATTCTCCATATCTCACCTGCTGCCCTTTCAAAGGCCATTAAAACCCTAGAAGACGAGTTAAATTGTGATCTTATCTATCCCGTTGGCCGTGGCATTCAAATCACTAAACGAGGACAAGAACTTGCAACTGAAGGTCGATCGATCCTTCAAAATGTTGAAAAGTTAGAGCTAAAGATGAGGGGTGAGCTCGCTGGAGAGTATGAAAGTAAGGAGCCATTAAGAATTGGATCTTTTGAAGTATTTACCACTTTATTTTTAAAAAGGTTCGTGGATTCTTTTCAACAAGTCGACAATACAAGACCTCTTACACTAAGAGAAGTCGGGCCTGGACAGCTAGAAAATGCGATTCTAAACGATGAAATTGACTACGGCCTAACTTATGTACCGATACCAAGCTCAGGAATTGAACACTTGTCTGTAGCGACAATTACTATGGGTCTATTTGGTTCTCGAGATTTTGTTCGATCAATTAAAGGCATTGAATTTAAAGAGATTCCCTTTGTTATACCCGTTCAACCTGTACAGGGTTCACCCACAAAAGTTCAAGGCTTGGATGGTTGGCCCGATGATAGAATTGCTAGAAAAGTAAAATATAGAGTAGAGCTGATGGGTTCTGCGCTAGAGATAGCAAGAAGAGGAATGGCAGCTGCATATCTCCCAAAATTCATAGGAAAGCTTCACAACGAACTCGTTAAACCCAAATTTGAACTCATAGAATTTGCGGCACCCAAAACAAGAGGAATTAATTTATCAACTCATCAACAAAAAGTATTTCTTGTTCGAAAAAAGAATGCTGGTAAAGATACCATTTTCTCTAAACTTGGTAAGCATCTCAAAAAAGAATTAGAAAACTAAAATTAGATCTCTTTACAGTGCAGCGTTTTAAACAGATTTGAGAAGTGCTCAAAACGAGACCTAACTAAATAGTGTTCGCCAAGCCAAGCATCTAATCGTTTAAAGTAAGGTCTTTTGCTCGTCGAATTCAGTCTTAAAAGTGTTCCTTGATTTAAAAACCAAACATATCCATCTACTTTGTCGCGAAAAGTTCCAGCTATTGGATTGTTTTTCCAGCTTGAGTTCGTCAAGAAGGTTGATCATTGCAATATGATCAATAGG
>CAZFYV010000017.1:0-24282 GCA_964523195.1 uncultured Pseudobdellovibrionaceae bacterium | reverse complement strand
AAGGATGAGGTCACATTTCCCTCAGAAGATTCACTAGCGCTAATGTTCTCGCCCCTAATGATGATTTGTTTTTCAAGTAACGAAATATCAAGGGAGCCAGGAGCAATTCCGAGGGGTTTTATTGAGACGATTTTTTGGCTGTTCGTTTCTGAGTGAGAGATTTCAACGACATCATCTATAAGTTCCTTCATGTTCTCTAGGAGATCCATATGATCACCGAATTTATTGAGATCGGTAAAGTTTTCTCCTAAAAGACTCTTAAATTCACTTTCGTGTAGCAATGTTTGAGCTTCGTTGCCCTCTGGTTTCTCTTTTTTGTTTTGCATATAAATATTTCGGTTATCGTTATGCCTCTTTTTTTTGATCGTAAATAGAAAGTAGCCAAGCAGAAGTCCAATAACAAAAACTAAGATGATTGTGATTGTCGTGCTTTCAAATGATTCCATAAGTTTCTCAGAGCTAGACGTTTTATTTGTTAATTTGCATTTAGCTTAATTATAAACATAATGGGAATGTTTTGCTGACACAAACCTGACTTTTTTTACAAGCAAGGTGAACTTAGACTTAAGGCATACAGAGGGGGAATGTATGTTCTTAGGTTATAACCAAGATCATTTCCTAGATCAGCATCAATACGATAATGATTTTGAACCTCATGTGCCGCTAAATATTAAATGTGGTCGCTACTCAATTCGTACAATTTCTACTCGCGAGGAACTCAAGCAGGTATTTCAGTTCAGGCATGAAGTTTTTTATGAGGAACTTTTAAATCAAGATATCAAAGGTATTGATTCAGATGATCTAGATGAAGATTGTGATCACTTAATTATATTGGATGATACCAAAGAAAAGATCGTTGCAAACTATCGTCTATTGTCGACTCGTTTTTGTGACAGGTTTTATTCTGAAAATGAATTTCAAATTAGTGAATTTTTAAAATTATCAGGTCACAAATTAGAAATGGGTCGAGCCTGTGTCCACAAAGATTATCGCTCGGGACCTGTGATGCATCTTCTTTGGAGGGGTGTTGCTGAATACATAAAACTAACAAACACTGAGTATCTTTTTGGTTGTGCGAGTTTAAGATCTCTTGAAGCGCTTCAAGTTGCAGTTGTATGCGAACAGTTGAAAAGAGACGGATATTTGAGTGATCGATTTGGAATTAAACTCAGACCCGAGGTAGAAGTTCCAGGTCTAGTTAGAAATATTGAGTTTGTTTCTAGGTCATGGGGTGTACTTTTAGAAGATAAAATGGATGATTTAATCAACCCACTGTTTAAAAGTTATTTGAAGTTGGGAGCTAAGCTCTATTCTAAGCCCGCTTGGGATAGAAAGCTTGAATCAATCGACTTTCTAACAGTTTTAAAACTTGACGAAATGACCCCTGCTTTTGCAAAAAGGTATGGATTATGAAATGGCGTCTTAAAGCAGTAATTTTCTTTTTCTATCTCGTGATGTATGCACTGGTCGCATTGGCGGTACATATTGCGGTGCGAAACCTTAGGTCAAAAAGAAGAATCATTTTAAGAGTGATGAGGTTCTGGTCAAAACGTGCTGTAAATCTATTTGGAGTAAAACTCAAAATAGAAGGTGAGGTTCCGCACATTTACTCCCAACCAAATCATTTAGTCGTTGGTAATCATATGTCCTATTTGGACATCTTGATCTCAGCCAGCGTTTGTCCTTCGGTCTATATTACTTCAATGGAAATGCGAGATTCAAAACTCATTGGTGAAGTCTCAAAATTGGCTTCGGCTATTTTTATAGAGCGAAGAGATCGATCCAATGTGGAGAACGAAATTAAGGATATTGAGAACCACTTAGAAATGGGTTTTAACGTTGGTCTATATCCTGAGGGCACAACAACGAACGGATCTGAGATTCTTAAATTCAAAAGAACCTTTTTTGATCCAGCGATAAATACGAAAAAGTCAGTGTTGCCAGTTTGTCTAAAGTATACCGCCATAGATGGAGAAACTTTCAGCGAGCGGAACGCTGATAAAGTTTGTTGGTACGGAAAAATGGAATTTGCGCCCCACTTAATGGATTTACTCAAGCTCGACAGGATTGATGTGACCATGTCTTATCTGCCTGAGATTTCCATTCGTGATGATCACGATCGCAGAAGCCTTGCCGATGAATGCCGAACAGTTATTAATTATCGATATCAAGAGCTCTCAACATCCATGCCTGAGCTTGTAAGGCAAGGACGTGCATGCTATATCCCTTGGAATATGAGGGACAGAAGAACAACTTCTGTATAGCAGAATGATTCTAGAGCAAGTAAAGACGGTTTTTAACCAGTTGAATAAGGATAATCTTCACCTTCTTGAAGACATCTATACTGAAGATCTTGAATTTCGAGATCCGCTTCATCATTTGCATTCCCGTAAGGAACTCACAAATTATTTCGCTAAGTCTTATAAAGGTATCTTGTTTTCCCACTTTAAATTCAAAGAAGAATTGGTTGGGGATGGACAGGCTGTTTTGTTCTGGAAAATGCAGTTTCGCCATAAATGGCTTAAACGCGGGGAGTTGATTGAGCTGGATGGCAATTCACACCTGAAATTTAGCGAAAAGGTCTATTATCACAGGGATTATTTGGATTCTAATGAGCTTGTTTTTGAAAACATCCCTTTACTGGGCCGGGGATTAAGCAAATTAAAGTCTCTCGTATAGATTTTTAGGCCGACTTGGATTAGCCTTCAGGCCATGTATCTCAACCCAAAATCGAAGAAAATCAAGATATCGGTGGGCGAATTTTCAGCTCCTCCATGGCTATCCATTTCAGAGTCCTTTGGGCAATCGAGCTTGTTGGTTGAGGATGATATTAACTTTGCACATGAAACAATTCAGATGCAAAGAAAAGAGAAATTCTCTGATTATCAAACTGAATTCTATGTTAACGAGAGTTTCGAAAAAGAGGATTGGACTCTTGAAATTTCGGGCCGACTCGATGGATTGATTAATCATTCGTCAGACAATCCAGTAATTGAAGAAATCAAAACAACGAATTCCCTAGAAAACTTACTAGAGGAATTGGATACACCCCTAGAGCATCCCTATGGTTTACAGCTTGCTACTTACGGGGTTCTTTACAAAAAACTATTCGAAAAGATTCCTGAGCTGCGCCTTATTGTTTCTTCAATGGAAATATCTGAAGCTCCCGAAGAAGTGGTAATAGAAAATCCATGGACTGTACTCGAGGATTTTTTTGAACGACGAATTGAATATATTTTTGAAGAGGCAAGGTTATTTAATAACCATTTTGAAAGACGTAAAGTTCAAGTCGGAAAATTTGAGTTTCCATACGCTTCCCGGAGATCCGGGCAGGACGATCTGTGTGAGTTTATTTCTGAAAACACCAAGAAAAAAAGCACACTTGTATTTCAAGCACCCACTGGTCTAGGAAAAACAGTAGCTTCGATTTACTCATCTCTAGCAAAGACCTTGGAGAGAGGTTCTCAGCTTATTTATGCGACTCCGAAAAACTCTCAGCAAAAACTGGTATTAGAGACTGCCGAACTCCTGCAAAAGAACTCAGATTTGATCTCATTGCAATATTCTGCACGAGAAAAGATTTGCGCAGAGAACTCCCAAGAGAAGTCCTGTGAAGATGACTGTCCCTTTAGAGTATCCTTAAAACAAAAGCTAGAAGATCCAAAATATATCGAGTCTTTGGTTTCTCAAAAAAGAAAATGGGATCGTTCGGCGGTCTTAAAGCTAGCGCAAAAAGAGCGAGTTTGCCCTTACTCTTTACAGCAAGAGTTTATTCGCTACTGTGATCTCATAACTTTGGATTTCAATCATATCATTGCTCCCGTGAATTCCTTGGAGCGTTTGTTATTCGGCGAACCCACTGGTAAAAGAAAGCCTGTTTTGATTGTGGATGAGGCTCACAATTTGGTGCAACGATCTTGGGATGAGTATTCTCCTTGCCTTAGTTTTGAGAAGGCTCGGACATTTGTTGAGTGTTTGAAACTATCTGATCATAACTACAAGTCTTTAACAGTAGCTCTTGAAAAGTATTTGGGTTGGTTTGGTAAACAAAAAAGGTCCCAAACTATTAGCCCATCAGTACGAGAAGTCATGTGTCTGGAGCTTTTAGAGATAAAGGAAGAATTTAATGAAGGCGTTAGAGCATCCCATGAGTTGAATGCGGATGCTCAGGTTTATATGGGATTCAAAGACTTTTATTTCGAATTTGTTGAGTTTTTAAATGTACTGACGAGTTCGATAGAGTCTTTTGGTCTACAGATTGAAGATGGTGAGATTAAATTACTTTGCTACGATCCAAGTCAGATTCTGAGTGAGCGTTTTTCTGAGTTTTATAATCGATTATTTTTTTCGGCCACTTTGAAGCCTTTTGATCACTATTCTAGGAGTTTTGGCTTTGATGAAGAAGAAGTCGTCTCAAAGGAATTTACATCACCTTTTGATGCAAAAAATCGCAAGATCATGATGATTCCGCAAGTTTCTACAAAACGTTCGAAGATGTCTTCTGCGGTACCAAAAGTTTGTCAGATCATTGAACGAATTACCAATGTGAGGGAGGCCAACTATCTCGCCTTCTTTCCAAGCTATAGTTATATGCGATTAGTTGAGCAACAGATAAAGTGGTCGAAATTAAAGCTCATAGTGCAAACTCCAAGTATGTCCATAGGCATGATTCAAGATCAGCTGGAGAAACTTCGTGAAGGCGAGGGTTACTTGCTTATGGGGGTGCAAGGTGGACTACTTTCTGAAGGTATTGATTTTGTCGGGGACATGGCCAAGGGAGTTTTTGTTGTCGGGCCAGGTTTGCCTGCCTATAGCCAAGAAAACATTTGGCGAAGAGACTATTATGAAAAAAAGTGGGGTAAAGGAGAAAGTGCTGTTTTCTCGGTTCCCGGTATTGGAAAGAGTATTCAGGCAGCAGGAAGAGTGATTCGCTCAGAATCTGATAAAGGTTTAATTGTGATGATCGATGATCGATTTTTATCTGATGAGTACTCGGAGATTTTTCCTAAAGATTGGGGAAATGGCGAACCACTGGATCATTTGGTGTCAAAGAGCATTCTAAAGGATGTCACTGAGTTTTGGGATAGGAACTGATGAGTTCCAATCTCGGTTCTCTAAAATTCACAATCGTTGATGCGCAAACGACGGGTACTTCGCCCAAAACAGGGTCTCTCATAGAGTTTGCTTTTAAAAAGTCCAATTCAAGCGAAGTTAAATCTGAATTTATACGGTTGCCTGATGATGAAGAGCTGCCAGGTCGAATTTCAAGAATTACAGGAATTGTCCAAGAAGATTTAGATTCAGGAATTCCTGAGGAGGAGCTTGCGAGACGAATGTTGAACTCACTCGAGTTCTCTCCTAATATTATTTGTCACTATGCTCAGTTTGAACGCCCCTTTGTGAACGATATTCTTGATCGGTACACTGATTTCGATCCCGAAAATATTAATTGGTTGTGTACTTATAATTTAGCAAAACTTGTATACCCCGATCTTCCAACTTTTACACTAAGAGCTGTTTCTGGGTATTTGGGTTTATCCATAGGTGAGCGTAAGCGAACTCAGGGACACATTGAAGCCACACAACATATCTGGGATTTAACAAAACAAGAATTGGAAAAAAAGTTTTTAATTTCGAGTCTAGAAGACTTAGAGGCCTGGATCCCAGAGAGAAAAAAAGAGATCAAGGTACTCTATAAGAAGCCGGGAATGGCAAAAAGGTCCTCACATATATCCAAGCAGGAAAGACTCTCTTTGCCTATGGACCCAGGAGTCTATGAGTTTTACGGAGCCAATGACCGCCTACTGTATGTGGGTAAAGCTAAGGAACTTAAGACTCGAGTAAATAGTTATTTCGTAGGAGACCTAAATAGGCTTGGTCGAAAACGAGAGTTGGTTGTTCAGATTCATAAGCTCAAATATACCACTGTAAAAAGTCCCCTAGAAACAGCACTTGTGGAGTTTAAAAAGATCAAAGAGTTTGATCCCCCTTATAACATTTCTCTAAAGCGTCAGAATAAAAAGCTTCAGCTGTTTGATCGACAGTTTTTAGCGGTAGAAGATTCGCAATCTTCCGTTGGCTTTTTTAGAGATGACAGACGATTAAGTTTTTTAAAGATGATTTTGGATGGCCACTTGAAAGGCAATTTTTCTGAAGAGCTTTTTTATGGATATGTCGAGAGTGATATTATTTTTGAAGCATGGGCTCTTTTAGTCGAAGAGTTTCCTGTTTTAAATGACATTAAAACTTCTCGTCAGCTTATGGCTTTTTCAATATACCTACTTCGTAACTTCGCACCGGAAGAAGAGGAAGTTGAGTTGGAAGAAGAGGAGCTTGAGGATTACGAGTCTTTTGATGAACTGGAAGACTTAGAAGAAGATCCAGAGGATGTGAAAGAAGCTTTGTTTTCAATGTTGATGTCTGGGGCGAGGTCTTATCTAAGACAAAAGTTTTTGCAGAAGCTTTTTAATTCAGAAATCCGTTTTAAAGATGTATCGGGAGATGAGAGCCATTTATTCGTAAATGGTCGAGAGTTTTATTTCGAGCACGATCCGAAAGCTCAAAGGAGTTTTAAGTCGGATGCAAAATGGACCTATGAGGCCTTTGAATTTTTAAGAGTTTTATCCACTGAAATTTTTCGCGTCTATGAAGAAGACTGTAACATAACTATTTACACGAAAAATAATTCTAGAAAAAGGTTAAAAGAAATGAATTTAGATCATTGGTGGAATTATCTGCGTAATTAGTTGCTTGTAGATTAAAGAAGAGCGGCGCTTAGACTATATTCTAAATTACAGTAGTTCTTCGATGTGAGATTGAACCTCAGTTCGACTCAATTTGTGGCCTTCAGGGTCATATTGATCCGTGATTCGTAAGATTCCTTTTCCATATTGAAACTTGGTTTGTTTTCCTCGGACAAATTGAATCACTTTCAAGTTATTGGCAAGGGCCTGGCGAACCGCTGGATCTTTGCAAATTTCTCTGAGTACCGAGCCAACATCATTTATCGTAGACATGAGGCTTCTGGAAGACTCTTTTCCGTCTTCAAAGGCTCTCCAGTCAACGGCCATATCAATCTTTTTCTTCAAGTCAGAAGAGATAATCTTGATCCACTCCACAAGTTTCTTTTGGATTTCCCTGTGGGTAGGAGGTGGTGTTTTTGGTGCTTTGATGGCTCCAAATGACAGGTGGTGAGCGACTTCCGGAGCGTTTAAGACAACAAATCCGGCGACACTTTTCATCTTAACGTAAAATGCACCGTTTTGTTCTCCGCCTTCTCCTTCGACTTCAAAAAGTATGGTGGCGTCTTCATCACCTGAAGTATAATCCAAAAGCCATCCAATAAAGTTAGCACCATTATTTAGTACTAACCTTAATTTTGGCATGGTCACAGCTTCGCCTCGGGTCCATCGCTTGCGCAATAAATGAACCTCAGTAAGGACCATATCCATTTCTTTAGCTGGTAATTGAGTTATCGTACGATCAGCTGGCACTCAGTCTTCTCCGCAATACATTTAAGTCTCGAAGTGCCATATGCAAATGTCAAGGCGGCATCTTTTAAGTGTCTGTTGAAGCAGAGCAGAAAAATGAAATGTTCTGTCTGAACACTTGCTGAATTCGATTTTTTTTCCTAGGCTTTTAAGTGGGACGGGCGATGGGCTTTAGGAAGAAGTCTAGTAGCAAGGAAGCTATTCATCGCTCTTTTTTTAGTAGCTTCCTGTCTAAATTTCTCTATTATCTCAACAAAATTTGCTTAGAAACTGAACTCTTACTGAGATCAATTGCTTTTTTGATCTGGCGACTGGCTTGAAAGATCTTTCTTCTTTAGAGTTTCAAGTTGTTTTCGAAGTTTTGCCTTATCTTTTTCAGAAACATTGTCTGAATTGAGGTAATAGTTGGCTTTGTTCTTAACAGACTCCATATAGGCGCGCATTGCAGGGCCCGATTTGTCTATAAGCTTTCCAAATTCACCCTTTTCGACTTTTTTAATGATATTGTTTGTCGTCTCTTTAATCTGTTTAGCATATTGAGAGTATTCTTTGATGTCCTGGCTAGCTCCGTCAGCTCCATCTTTTAAGTTGTCGCCGTACTCTGAAATCTTGGTTTCAGGAGCAAAGTCTTCGTAACCCTCTATATAATCGAGGTTTTGAAGATTTTGCTTTGAATACCGACCTTGAATTTTAAGTTTAAATTCATCTAGGCCTTTTTTGGTAAAGAATTGAGGCATCGCCTGTGGAGCCATATACATGATGGCGAAACCGGTGCAGCAAGTGATGATAAATCCAAGGAACATCTTAAAGAATCTCATGTTATAAGTATCGGGAAATGGATTGACTTGCGTTAGATTTCGCCAAATAAATTTGTTCAGGATAAGGTGCAATCGAGTTGAGCCTTGTATCGTTATGAGTCAGGAGTTGAGATGAAAATTGTGTTAGTTAGGCATGGCCAAAGTGAGTGGAATAAGACCAACCGGTTTACAGGCTGGTATGATGCTGATCTCACTGAGCTGGGAGTCAAAGAAGCTCAAGAAGCAGGACGGCTCATCAAAGAGGCTGGTTTAACTTTTGATATGGTTTATACCTCAGTATTGAAAAGAGCCATTTTAACAATGGTCGAAATTATGAAGGAGTCAGATCAGCTTTGGTTGCCTGTGACTCGCGCTTGGCAGCTAAATGAAAGGCACTATCGTGGGCTCACTGGATTAAATAAAAAAGAAACAGCCGAAAAACATGGCGAAGATCAAGTTCATATTTGGCGCCGCAGTTACGCGACTCCTCCTCCTGCGTTAGATTCTTCTAGCGAATATCATCCTTCTAATGACATCAAGTATTCCAGTGTAGAGCCAAGTTTGCTTCCCAGTTGTGAGTCTCTAAAAGATACCTACGATCGAGTGATGCCTTATTGGGATAGCGAAATCTTACCGAAATTAAAATCTGGGAAAAACATTATGATTGTTGCCCATGGTAATAGTTTGCGAGCTCTGTTTAAGCATCTTATGTCAGTTTCGGAAGAAGAAATCACAAAAGTGAACATTCCCACAGGACGTCCGATGTTGGTAAATCTCGATGCAGATTTTAAAGGTACTGATTATAGGTATCTGGGGAATCAAGAAGAACTTGAGAAGGCTATGGCAGAAGTTGCCAATCAAGGTAAGCACTAAGAAGGCGGCCTCTAAAAAGAGAAGTAGACTTACTTTTGTGCAATACTTTACTAAAAAGATTTCGGAAATAAAAAAAGGGGGTCCAAAGGCCCCCTTTTAATTTCTAATTCTTTAAATGAATTAGTTAGACATAAAGTCGTGAGAACGAACTGTTTTTCTTCCGTTAAGGTCAGCTCTTTTCACACCTTGCTCGATTAACCAGTAAACCCAGTCGTTAAGACCTTCAAGAGCATCACCAGCAACGTTTACACCGTGTGCTTTAAGTTCAGCTTTTACTTTACTTCCAACAAGAAGCATTTCGCCGCCAGCTTTTTTCTTAGTCGTCTTCTTAGCAGTTTTTTTCTTTTTAGCCATTATGTTCTCCTTGAGCTAATAAGTTCAATGATTGATGTTTTTAAGAGAAATGCAGGATAGAAATAAGAGATTCTAGAATCAAAGGAAAAATGGAAAATATGGACAAAAAGCCCAAAAAACCGCTTTTTTTGGCACTTAGGGTCTATTTGAACAATAGTTTTGTTTAAAATCTATAAAGAAATGTTGCCTAAATGTGCAAAATCAGCATTCTAGGAGGCTTTCAAGTCGGAGTCGTCAACGACTGTAAACTCCGGATCATCGTCATCATCATCGTCTTCAGTTGATCCTTTTTCTGAAACCTTTTGGGCTTCCCCATCTTGAGGATCGTCATCTGACATTTTTTTAAACATAGTTTCACTAGGTACGGGTGGTAAATCATCAACAGTTGTGAATTCATCAAGTTGTTCGTCATCGGATTGAGAATCTAACTCATTGGTCGCGTTGCCAAAACTGATGTCCTCACTGGTTTCTGTTGAGTAAGTTTCAGAAGCTTCAGCAAATCCGGCATCGATCTCCTTTTTAAGCTGTTCAGAAAGTAAATCGAGTTTATCACGATCGATTTCAGTTGTTTCATGAGCGTCTTCCTCCAGGTCAGTCACACTCATATCAGTAGTTGTTGAATCATGTATAGATTCTTTTGGCATCTCAACGTCGTCTAAATTAGGTTTCAGCAAGGCCTCAGTTTTTTCGAGATTAGGGACGATGGTTTGAGTTTGATTTATCGTCTTCGTTGCTTGGGTCACCTGGGAGTTAGCATTGTTTTCTTCGCTTGCCGACGGTAGTTTCGTAGTTTTGTCATTGTCCTCTGCGAATAAATTTTGAGTTTTAGTTTGATCTTGAGATTCAATAGGTACCGTTTTATCCAATGACTCTTCAAGACGCCTTTGATCTACTGGATGTCTCATAATCGCAGTATCAGCTTTGGCTTCGTGTTCTTGTATTTTATCTGTTGATACCGTAACTTCTTCTCTTTTGATCGGGCTTTCCAAAGGAAGTTTCGTTGTCCGTGTAGGATCTATTGCCTGGGTTTTATCAGGCTCTTCTTTAGGCTTCTCAGTGACTTTTGAAATATCTTTTTCCTGTCCCTCGTCAACTTTAGGAAGGCTAGATTCAAAGAGAGTTGATCGATTTCTGCCATTTCTCTTTGATGCGTATAAAGCTTGATCGGCGAGTTTTACAAGTTCGCCCGGATCTTCACTATGAACAGGACAGACTGAAACACCTATACTCATCGTAACCTGTAAAGGTCCGTGGGCAGAATCAACTCTTTGCGATTCGATATTTTGTCTGACCATTTCTGCTACGACCATCGCGTCTTCGGGTGAGGTGTCTGGCATAAGCATCACAAATTCTTCACCACCATAGCGAGCGGGTATATCAAACTCACGGGCTGAACTTTTCAGTGTGCTAGCAACTACTTTTAGAACTTCATCTCCTAATGCATGTCCGTAGGTATCGTTGAAGCGTTTAAAGTGATCGACGTCACCTATAAGCATGGCGACCTGTCGTCCACTCATTATCGACGTTTGAACTGCTTTTTTGAGCTGAGCTTTGAAATACCTAACATTATTGATTTGAGTAAGACTGTCGGTATTGGAGATTGAATGGAGTATCAAGTTCTCTAACGTTAAAGTCATATGACTTGTGATAGCTCCAAGAGTTTCTATTTCTTCTGGCTCAAAGCTTTCGTAAAAATCGCTCTTTAGACATTGAAGCGCCCCTATGACCTTATTGCCTGCTCTGAGAGGTATTATGATAAAGCCATTAACGGTTTTGCCCTCTACCTGAATGGAAAGCATGCTTCCGGTTACAACTTGATTTTGGAAGATACAGGTCTTAACAAGATCTCCCAGCTTTTGCATAGGAAGTAAATCGAGACACTGTTTGTCTGAAAAGACTCGAATGCCCATCTCATTTTCTGTAACTTCTCGACTTAAAAAGAAGTCAACACTGTCGCCACTTTCATTCAGTAGAAAGATCTCTGATTGACGGTACTGAAATGAGGAGAGAATAATCTCGATAATACTCTTGATAATTTTTTCTTTGTTCATTGATGCATTCGTAGAGTTAGAAATCTCTAGCATCATTGAACTTTCGAACAGTTTTTTATCAAGGTTTGAATTCAGTTCTTTAAGTTCCACAGTCTGGCGCCTTAGTTCCTGTGCTTTTTTGAGTTTCTCCTCGAGCTCAATCTTCAGTTTAGTCGCCATACGGTTAAAAGTTCGTCCTAGTTTTGAAAATTCATCTTCGCCCGGGATACGAATTTGAGTATCAAGATGACCTTCTGCAATTTTTTGTGCACCTTCTGTGAGCGCAGAAATGGGTTTCGCAAGAGACTTTGCAAGGAAGTAACTGACGAGCACCGAGATGATGAGTGAAAGAGCAAAAGCCCCTGCTAAAATATAAATGAGTGAGGTCCGCTCCTCGTCATATTTGGCGTGATCAACCACTGAGATAAGAAAGAAGGTATTTCGAGCTTCACCGTCTTTATGGAGTTGTAGGCCACTTGATGAAAAAACGGTATCAAGTTTGGTTTCTTCGTAAAGGTTATCGTAGGTCTCAAGTTCGTTGAGTGCTGCTAGTAGACTTTGCTCGATATCCTTGTTTGTCGTTCCATGCATCCAAGGCCGCTTGTCGGGCTCCCATTGAATAAGGGCGATGTCTCCATTGGTAAAACTATTGGCTGCGGAGATAAATTCATCGCCCAGTTTCTCGCCTGCAACCAAATAAGCTTTTTTCTTTAGCTGTGATTCACTGTCATTAATGAGTATACAGACGACATGATAAAAGGATCCACGAACTTTGATGATGTCGGTTGAGAACTTTCCAAGTGAAGCGCGTCTTATCAGCCTGGTAAAATTAAAGATTTGGAAATTATCGTTGTTCAGTTGTGCGAGGTAGTTAAATTTGGCATCAACCACAGCTAAAAAGTCTGATTTTAGATTTTCTGATCTCTGCTGGAGGTATTTGGAAGAGTTTGCATTTGTACCAGTGCGCTTGGTTTGCTTGTCATTTGCCAAATAATAAAGAAGCGATCGATCTAGGCTAAGAGTGAGTGCTTCAGACTTCAGCTTGTTTACCCGAGTTTCAAAAAACTCCGCAATAAGTTCTGAGTCGAATTCTAAATCCGATTTAATTGTTTTAGTAATTTGCTGATCGAATTTGATATGAACAAAAGACAACAGTACAACGAGAAGGGCTACTATTAGTCCAAGAAACGGCAACAGCAGTTTGGTCTGTATGCTAAAATTAAATGTCTTCTTGAGTGACTTAATTCCCAAAATCATTCCTACAACGTACCGAATTTATCAATATAATAACTTTTCGGAAAAATTTGAGATTTTTAGTAGAAAGAAGTGATTCTAACCAGCCCTTTTTACGTTGTTTTTTGGAGTATTTGTTTCATTTTGAAACCATTTTGTCCAAACCTGACTAATCTTCTGATTCGAATCAAAATAATTATCAGAGACTTGTCTGAGTAGGTTTTGATAATTTGTGAGTCTATGTGGGTTTGTCTTTTTGTTTTTAGCAGCAACGGTTTTGTGAAGAACGTTAAAGTACCTCATATAAGCTGAAGGCAGCTGGTTTTGTGAGTACCAATAAAAAACTAATCCCTCTAATTCAGACTCTAGATCACATATTGTAATTGCTGAAAGTTTACACCATGATTCTGTAGCGACAAGATAGTCACAAGATAGCTGTGTCCAATTTACTAATGCAGCAACGTTCACCGTATCCAAATTTAAAAGGTGATTTCTGTACTCATTTAATAATTTAAAGGCGTCACTCGGACGATCTTCTTTTAAACTATTTTTGATTTTTGTAGTAATTGAACTGAATGGTTCCATTTGTGACATGTTTATTTATCGGAATTTCAAGTTAAGAAATGAATGATATATCAGAAAGTCTTATAGCACCCCAAAATATAACTATTAGTTTCGTCTCCAAAAAAGATTTAAGGGTCTAGAATAAGAAATCTCGTGTCTTGAGTTCACCTTTTTCAAGTTTTTTACTAGCGCAGGTACTGCGCCTGAGATATATTGAAGACACCAAAGCCCTATAGGGCGCGAAAGGAGGTGGTGCTTATGGCATGTGAGAAATGTATTAACCATAGAGCAACCATTAACCTGGAGGTCAATTTCTAGTACTCTAAGAGTTCAATAAAAATGGTTTAAAAAAATTTTATTAATAGCAATTCCAAAGGGCGAGGTCGTATCTTCGCCCTTTGCTAATTTTTGCCCTCATTTTTTCTTGAATTTTCCGCTCAGATTTTAAATACTCGCTTCATCACGATTGAGGTTGAGTATGATTAGAATTCTTGTTTTAATAATGGTTTCCGCGCTTTTTTACTTCCCTTTGAAAGCCGCTTCTACAGTCAGTATCATGACTTTTAATGTTGAGAACCTTTTTGACAATCTTGATGATCGCAATCGTTATGATGAATCTTTTTTGCCTTTAAAAACTAAAATGGCCAGTGATGAAATCATTAAGTCCTGTTTAAAGATTCGCGTTTTCAAATGGAAAAAACAGTGCCTGTATTTGGATTGGAATGATAAAGCTCTTAATTCAAAGATGGTTAACCTATCTAAGGTTGTAAAGTCTTACGGTGGTGGTTCGGGGCCTGATGTTTTAGTTTTACAAGAAGTTGAAAATATTAATGTCCTAAAAATGTTCCGCGATAAGTTTTTGTCAGATTATAAACATATTGGATTTATCGAGGGTCCGGATAAAAGAGGGATTGATATTGCGGTTTTATCAAAGCTCGGTTTGTCCGGTTCACCTAAACTTCACAAGATTCCATTTAAGAAAATCGGGAAACGTCGACAAAAAGATACAAGGGGAATCCTACAGGTTGAGGTAAATCTTCCAGATAAAAAGACCTTAACTGTTTTTGGCGTTCATTTTCCAGCTCCGTTTCATCCAGTGCGACTGCGAGAGGAAGCTTTTGATTTTCTTAATCAACTCGCAAAGAAAGTTCCTGAAGGAAATGCTTTAGTTGCATTGGGGGATTTCAATATTCCTGTCGACGAAGAATCTAGAAAGAACGTTTTAAAAAGTCGACTTGGAAATCTTTGGTCCGCTCCCCATTTAGAGGGATGTAAGGGGTGTCGAGGTACTACTTATTATCCGCCTAAGAAGACGTGGTCATATTTAGATATGATTCTAGTTGGAAAGGGCGAGCGAGCTTGGAAATTAAAAGAAGAGAGTTTCAAGGTGATTAATCAGCTAGAGATCCAAAAATCAAAAGAAGGCTATCCTCTTAGTTTTGATCCTGTTTCCAATAAAGGGGTTTCTGATCATTGGCCGCTCGTAGTTGTCTTAGAGCCCTCTAAGTGATTAATGTCGTCGGCTGAATATTTGCTTTCTGAATTCTAAGAGAATCGATCTGGAGGGGAGAATCTGAGCTAAACCCCTAAAATCTTGACATATTGCCCCATCTAGACTAACGTATAGCGCTATTTTGTGGAGTCGATATGAAAATTAATCTCACAGAGATCCCCGACGAGGGACAGACATGGGAATTCGAAAAAGGGACTAAAAAGTTGCCTCAGGATCTGACTGATCTGTTTGGGGGCGAGTCTTTTAATCTCGAAATAACTTTGCGACCGATGTCTCCTGGCTTCCAAGTCAGTGGCAGTGCTAAGTACACCACGCAGGATATTTGCTCAAAATGTGGGTACGATCTTGATATGGAGAGATTCCACAAAATCAACGAGATTTTGCTACCTCGAGATGAGTTTACTCGAGCTGATGAAAAGTTCACTACCGGTAACCATTCGATGGATTACCTGTCAGATCACCCCGAAGTGAGTTACTTTGACCAGCCTCAGTTTGATCTGGGTGGATACCTTTATGAAATTGTCCAAGGACATGCCATTGCCTATCCATCTTGTGAAAATTCTGAATGCGATAAGCGTAGAGAGGCTTTGAGTCATTTGGTAGAAGATGAAGACATAACGCCTCGAAACTCTGAGGGTGGTCATCCCGCATTTGAAGCATTAAAGGGATTAAAGCTAAAGCCTTCGGACTCAGAATAATAAGCTCTGCATCATCTCGTAGATATGCTGAATAAGTCCTACACAAAGGCCCCATTTCGTGGGATCAAATTGAAAAAAGCGTCCAATAATTGAAGAGTTGGGGGGCCAATGGCTGAGTCACCTTCGGGTCAATCTCAGGGTCTAAATTTTTATCAAGATCACCTCGATAGAGTGAGTCGGAGTTTTGCTTTTTGCATAAAGCAGCTAAAGGGAGATTTTCGTCTTCAAGTTGGTTTGAGTTATTTGGTTTTTCGAATTTTGGACACCATTGAAGATGTAGCCTGGGTGGACTTTGCAACTCAGAAAAGAGCTTTCGATTCATTCAATCGATTTATGTTAGAGACTGATTGGACAGATGATGATGTTAAAACTTGGGTGAGTACTTTTCCTACCGAAGTTCCTGAAGGGGAAAAAGTTCTTTTAGACGACGCCCACCTTGTCTTTAGAGATGTGCACAATCAGCCAGATACCGTGCGCAGACATATCCAAAACTGCTCAATCAATATGGCACGAGGTATGGAGTTCTATTGTGGCCGAAATGAAGCCGCACCACTGAAGCTCAAGAATATAAAAGATGTTAATCGTTACTGCTTTTTTGTTGCTGGGATTGTTGGAGAACTTTTACAAGGATTGTTTAATCATAATTACCCTGAAAATGCCCAAATTGAAGGTTTGCAAAAAGCATTTCACTTCGGTCTTTTCTTGCAAAAAATTAATATACTAAAAGATCAACTCGAGGACGAAAAGCAAGGTCGCTATCTTGTGCCGGAAAGAGAGCTGATAAAGTCTTCTTTACTTGAAAATAGTAAACAAGCGCTAGACTATATTGTGAGCCTGCCAAAAGAAGCTGTTTCGTATAGACTGTTCTGCGCATGGTCCTTATTTATTGGGCTTGCTTCAATTCCATTTATTGAAAAGTCTTTTAACACCAAAAAATTCATTAAACTTCCTCGAATTAAGGCTCATCTGTTAATCGAAAAGATTAGAGGTCTTGCTCAAAATAACGAAGCTCTTGATGGCTTGTTTGTCGAGCTCATTGAAAAGTCAGATTTAGATAAGTCAGAGAATGTGTTGGATCAAAAGAGTGTCGAAGAGTTTCCTGAGTTTAATAGTCTATATTCTGGCCAATTATCTATGCGTGAAATTAAACAATTGGGCTTAGTTTAATTCCACGCTCGATAACTTCATTGCTAGTTACTCATTAAATCGATTCTTTTATATAGGTCTTTACTCTCGATTCAAGTAAGTCCAATGGGATAGGGCCTGTTTCCAAGACCAAATCGTGAAATTTTCTTATATCAAACTTCTTTCCAAGTTGAGTCTCCGCTAAATTTCGGAGTTCTTTAATTTTAAGTTCACCTATCTTATATCCCAGAGCCTGACCTGGCCACGAGATATAGCGGTCCACTTCGGCCCGAATATTACGTTTTGAAAGAGCGGTGTTGTCTTCCATAAACTTAATAGCTTGGTCTCGAGTCCATCCCAATCCGTGCATTCCGGTATCGACAACAAGTCGGCATGCCCTCCACATTTCATATGTGAGTCTGCCAAAGTCACTATACGGATCTTCGTAAAATCCTAGTTCCTTACCAAGAGATTCAGAATAAAGAGCCCATCCTTCCACATAGGCGGTAGAGCGATATCCCCGTCTAAAAATAGGAAGATCTTTGTTTTCAATCTGAAGAGCAATTTGTAAGTGATGTCCGGGTACGGCTTCGTGATAAGAAAGTGCTTCAACCTCATAAAGTGGTCTGCTCTTAAGGTCATAAGTGTTAACGTAATAAAAGCCCGCTCTAGACCCGTCAGCTGGTGGTGGCCAGTAATAGGCTGTTGTTGATTTTGGTGCCATATAGTCGGGTACTTTAACAATTCCATAGGGCGTACGAGGTAACTTACCGAATAGCTTTGGTAACTCTCCATCCATGCGCTTGAGAGAATATGAAACTTTCTCCATGAGTTCTTTTTCTGATTTTGCATAGAAGCGACTATCCGTCCTTAGTTTCTTTACGAACTGTTTAAAGCCCCCTCTGAATTTTAGATTGCGAATAATACTCATCATTTCGGACTTAATTCTTTGGACTTCACCCAAACCGATTTTGTGAATTTCTTCGTAAGATAAATCGGTAGTCGTTTCTCGTTGAACGCGATGTTTGTAATATTCTCTTCCGTTTGGAAGGCTTGCGATTGAGATTTCTTTTCGCATCTTTGGATAATACTCTTTTTGGAAAAAATCTAAGAGCTTCTTATTGGCCGGATTTACGAACAGTTGGATGGTATCCCAAGCTTGTTTTTGTAAGGATTTTTTAAATTCGGGAGAAAAGGTCTTAGGTAAATTTAGGAAGGGCTTAAAAAGTGGGTGTTTCTGTTTATTTCTAATTATGACCTTCGAAATAGATTCATCAAATCCCTTAAACGTAATTTTTGCAGGCATATACCCTTTGGCTAGTCCTTGCTTCATAAGAGCGATCATTTGATCGTTGTATCTGGGATAGTTTTTCATCTTGCCTATAAACTGTTGATAATCGAACTCTGTTTTTAAAGGCATGCGTTTATAACTTTCCATAAAACTTGCGTGATATCCTCCAAGAGGACTAATTGGCATCAAATGGGCCTTGAATTCATAGGACTTGATTGCTCCCTGCAACATAAATTCAAAAAGCCGAGCATTGATTCGATCCTCCTTTGATGGTTTTGCGGCCTTAGTCACTCTGTCTAGAAATTGATTATAGGTCTGATAGCGCTGTAAATATCCATTTTTAGAATGATCAGGGAACTTGTGGTGGAACTTGTAATCTTTGACTCCCATTCTTGCGGCATAGCCTGGGTATTCCTTGATCAGCCAATTGTGATAGTCTTGAAATATTCTTGCCAATTCTTTTGAGCCGCCTCTTGAGTCTGTAGAAGCGCAGCCGATAGTTTGGGCCATCACAATTAAGATAAAAATTTTGACTAGTTTTGACATGCAAGTTCCTTGGTTACTCATCAGTAAACTATCTGTATCAAACAGTGGTATAAAGGTCTAGCGAATCCAGATAGGAGCAAACACTTTTGAGTAGTTTTTAAGCAAGACTTTTAGCGATGCTTAAACCATAGATTTGGTGTCATAGTCTTTTAATTTCGGTACCATATACAGAATCATGGAAGATTGGAGAGGCAATGGATAGACGACTCCATTTTGCTAAAATGAGCTACTTAGTTGCGATTGCTGTATTAGTTTTAATGAACTCGTTCTCAATAGACTCTTATGCAAAGAAAATGTCATCGAAAGTATACGACTTACCTGATTTAGTAGCGATTCAAGATCGAGATTATTTTTTAGATAACGACGTTACGATAAACTTAGGTTGGTTACCCTCAGATGCATTCAATAAGTATTTGGTGGCAGGTTTGAGTTTTACCTATCATTTTTCTGACTATCTTGCATGGGAAGTTATTAACGCTCAGTATGCTCTTGTCTTCGAAACAGATTTAAAGAACTCATTGGAAGAAAATTTTCCTCTCGAAGTAGAGAATGTAGGTTTCGAAGGTGTTTTAGATAAAATCACATTCATTGCAACAACTGCGATTCTCTATACACCAATGTACAGTAAGAGTTTATTGTTCAACTCGTCTCTTTTTAAAAGTGAAACAAGCTTTTTAGCCCAAGTGGGTATTGCCAATTTCGAAATTAATCAGTCAAGACCACTTTTTGGTGCTGGATTTATCTTTAGAGTTATTACTGCCAAAGATCAGTCCATTAAGTTTGATTTTAGACAGAGTTTTTATTTAGAAGAAGATAGAGGGCTTACAAGTCTGATGTCTTTAATTGTTGGATATTCTATTCAGATTTAGGTGAAATGAATATAGTTGTGTTCAATCATTTTATAGTTCTTATTTTGGGTTTTGGATTGATGTTTTCTTCTCTTGAAGCGAATAGCCAAAGCCTTTTGCCTGGTCAGAATAAGACAGGTGAATCAAAGCCTAAAAAGGTAGAGGCCGACGAGCCTCCCAAAAAATTTGAGTCTCTAGGTAGATCAACAGAACAGCCCAAGGCATTGAGTGAGGAAGAGAAAAAGCCTTATAAATACAATCCCTATAAAGAGAGATTTTGGAAGCAATTTAATGAGTTCCTGTCGGACAAAGAATATGCAAACGCCATCAAGTTTGCTTCTCGAAATATGGGAAAGCAATCAACAAATATAGAGAAAGAAGCCTACTTAGCGTTAGCGATTGCACTGGATGAAGCTGGGTTCCCAGCGTTTTCAGGCTTGCTCTTGTTTGATATTATTTCTAACTCTATTGGTTCGAGAGTTTCTGAGCTAGCCTTGAGGCGATATGATTTGTTGGCCCGAAAGAAAATGGTCGATCAGATTGATCTTGAATCACTTCTCGTTGGCCAGGAAATCATAGCAACACATTGGGAGAATAAAGCCTTTCTATCCGCCTTTAGGGCAAGTTATGCGTTAAAGTTTGGACTCATTGACTGGTATAAAGCTGAGCTACCCAACTTAGTAGAGGAAAGCTATTGGTTCCATCAATTTGAATATTTAAAAGCCCTAGGCTTAATTGCTCGAAACCAGGTTACAAGAGCATATGACATGATTAAGGCTATGGTTGTAAATGAGGCTATAGTTGATCCGCTGAAACAAACTCTTAGAAAGCAGCACGCGAGAATTCTTTTTGAGGAGCGTCGTTTTGAAAAGGCGATTGATATATACGAGTCTTTAAAGGTGCCCTTGAGAGAATGGGGGCGAATTATATTAGAGCAGGCTTGGGCCTATTACTATTTGAAGAAGTTTGATAAATCACTGGGTCTTTTGCAAGCTCTCAAGACGAGATACCTGAGTGCCTCACCCAGTATCGAAAGTCATCTTCTCGAAATGATCATCTACAAAGACCTATGTCATTATGACAGGGTTGAAGCTATGGCCAGTGTTTTTAGAAAAGACTTTAAAAAAGCTTTCAAAAAAATTAAGGGAAGAAAACCCCTTAGAAGCTCTCCTCGGCTCGCTAAAATCGCTCTCATCGACAATGAGTTTCAAGGTGCAGCTAACTTAGTTTCTAAGCTCAGGCAAGAGAGAAGGGACATGGCCAAGCTAACGGATGGCTTTAAAGTCTATGATAGTCTTATTGAAAGAGCGAAACTCAAAGAAAAAGAAATCGAATTTCGATTAGACTCGGTTTTAGAATCAAAAGTGAGATCTATCGCTAATGAGCTTCTAGATATAGAAGAGCAAGTTCTATTTTTGGACTATACGGCTAAACTCGATGCCCTTCGACTCAGAGTCGAAAAAGATGAAGTTTTATATAGAGCAGAAAAGAAATCACTTACAAGTTTCGAGAAGATTTACTGGCCCATTGATCGCGAGAAATGGCTAGATGAGTTGAAAGACTATAAGGTTTTATTGAAAAACAAGTGTATTAGAAATGGTTAAGACGTTTTTTATTTATATTCTACTTTCAATAATGTTCGCCTCTGCCGCTCTGGCACAAGAGGAGTCATTGAGTTTAAGTGAGCTTCGCTCTGACTTGGAAAGAGTTGACGAGAAGCTAGAAGAAACGAAGTTTAGAATTCAAGAGATAAAAGACGTTCGGTTTTTAGCTGATTTATACTTTATGTTGGCTGAGTTCTATGTCTCAAAGAGTCGATACGAGTACTTAATAAAGGTTAAAGAAAATGAAGGTACTCCGATAGACGAGCTGGATTTTACTATAGAAAGAAAGCCAAAGTTAAAAGCGATTGAGACTTATCAATCTATTTTAGATAGATTCCCTAAGCTTGGTTATGGTGATAGAGCCCTTTTCTATATGGCCCATGAGATGAGAGAGCTCGGGGACTTTGATCAAATGATTTCTACCTATACTCGATTAACTGCTGAGTTTCCCAAGAGCGAGTATTATCCAGAGAGTAAAATCATTTTAGGTGACTACGAATTTAATACGCAGAAGAATGTCAGAAAAGCCCTCAAACACTTTAACGATGTTCTTAAAGGAAAGGTGGGGCCTTTCTCTGGTTTAGCGAGTTATCGGGCTGGTTGGTGTTATGTTAATCTCAATGAGTTTAAAAGTGCATTTTTTGCTTTTGAAAATGTGTTAATAAAATATGGCAAATTGGATTACAAATCACTCCCGCAACTTTATCAAAAAACAGACATTAGAGTTGAGGCATTAAATTCTATCGTTTGGCCATATAGCGAATTAAAGTATAAAGAGCTCCTTAAGATGGGCAAGGATCGCCATAGAGTGATTAAGTACTTTAAGATGTTGTCACCTAATCTTCCTGCTTATCTAACTGTTCTGGGGAAGCTCGCTAGAAGACTAAAGATTAAGAAGAGAAATGTTTTTTCTACTCGAGTGTATTTTGAGCTTCTTAGGCTTTCTCCGGATCTTGATACTCGAGTGAGTACTATTCCGGAGCTTTATAGAACATTCAGGTTGTCGCGTAAGGACTGGCCAATATACGGATTCGTGAGAGAGATTGCTAAGACTGTGGGGCAGGCGAAGTTCTCCGCAGTATATACCGACGAAGAAAAAAAGAAGATTCTTTTAGATTTTGAGATCTTCGCTCGAGATATTGCAACGAGACTGCAAAAACAAGCAAGGTCTTCTGGTAAAGAATATGACTATTTGATGACCGTGGCAGCCTACCAGTCCTATCTCAAGGTGTTTTCCGACTCAAAGTTCGCACCTAAAATTAGACTGAACTTGGCAGAAAGTTTCTTTAACCTCAAAGACTATATCAATGCGGGTAAAGAATATGAACGACTAGAACGTTTAACTCGAAAAAAGGCACTTAAGAAGTCTATTATTAGTTCTTCAATAGAGGCATACACTCTTGCTCTTAAGACCTCACTAAATTTAAATCGCCTAGAGCTTGATGAAGCTAGAAATGGATTGCGAAAAGCTGGTATCAAATTTATCAGTAAGTTTAAAAAGGATTCCGCGTCTCCTGGAATAATCCTAAATCTTGCGCAAACTTACTACGACGAAAGACTTTTTGATAAAGCACAAAAGACGTTTTTGACGTTTATTAAGTTGTACCCAAAACATAAGTCTCTTGAGGTAGCTATCAACCTATTATTAGATACCTACCAGCAACAGGACGATATTGAAGGTTTGATTTCTCAAGCGCGAAGACTTCTGAAAAAAGGAAACCTTACTGATAGAAGGATTCGACAGTCTATTCAAACCATTATCCAACAAGGCGAGATACGTAAAGTTCAAGATGCGAGCGTGGATTCGGCGGATTATGGTGCGAATCTCCTAAAGCTAGCTAAGAAATATAAGGGGAGTGAAGTCGGGGATAAGGCCTTATTTGAAGCCTTTACCACTTTCAAGGCTAAGAAAGACGAGCGAGTTTACGAAGTGGGTGAAAAGCTTTTAGCTAATCATTCGAATTCGAAATATGCTAAAGAAGTTGTGAGTCAGCTTGGACAGGTTTCTTTGCTTACAGCAGATTTCAGACGTGCCTCCGTTTATTTTGAATATTTCTACAACAAATATCCCAATGAATCTGAGGCTAGAGACCTTCTCAATACTGCAGCTAAGTTTCGCATGAGTTTGGGTGATTATAAATTTGCAGCAAGAAACTTTAAGTTGCTCGGTGATAGTGAGAGTATTGCCAGAGCTGACTTTTTGGCTCAGGATTGGAGTGCATTGCAAAGAAGTGCGGCGAGAATCCCTGGTATAAAGGGTGAATTCTGGAAAGGCTTATCTCTCCATCGCTTACTTCGTAGTCGTCAGGCGACACCTATTCTAACATCAGTTACTAAAGGCTCTGCAAGTGACCAGGAAGAAAAGGGGATGATTGCACATTCCCTGTATCTGATCTCACTAAATACTCTTCGCGAATATGAGGGAGTGCAAATTCGACGAGGGAATGAGGCCACAGCGGTAAATCGAAAAGCTGCGTTGTTGGACGAGCTCACCCAGAACTTTCAGAAAGTGATTGGATATGGAGATGGAACCTGGACTGTAGCTGCTTTGTATAGCTTAGGTGTGACTTATAAAGAGTTTGCAAACTTCATTGGAAATTCACCCATTCCTAAGGGGTTTCCTAAAAGTCAGATCAAACTCTATAAAAATGAACTAAAAAAGCAATCCAAGAAATATACTGATGCCGCCAACAAGTATTTTAAACGCTGCCTTGATGTGACACTGAAGTTTGAGATCTTTACTGGCTTCACAAAAGGCTGTCTCTCTAAGGGCAAAATTAAGGTTGAAGAACGAAATGCATTGCCTCCTCCGGCCAAGGCTCAGGAGAAATCTCTTAAGACTGCTAAGTCTGTGAGACGCAAACTTCTCGATCAGCCACGTAATATATCCACTCTCTACGAGCTTATTAAGACTCATAACAAGGCCCGAGATTATCAAATGAGTCTTGCGATTTTGGATCGAGTTTTGGAAATTGATGAAAAAAAAGAATCCCAGGTGTTAGCTGATAAGGGCGTAATTTTGATGTCGCTAAAAAACTTTTCTTCTGCAGCAGATTTTTTTAAGCGTGCAATTAAGAAGTCGTCAAAGAATTCGACAGCCTTCTGGGGAATGGCTGCCTTGTACAATCACTTTGGGTTAAAGAAACAGTCTAAGAGTTATGCAGCTAAAGCTCGAAAACTGGGTAAAAATTTAAGAATTACAAACGTTTATCTTAAACGAGTTCTTTGAGAAAACTGTCAACAAACCGACTGTTGACAAATATGTCAACACCCCGAAATCACGAAAAAAAAATGTAAAGTGAGGCTACAGTTTCTG
>CAZFYV010000016.1:23826-24909 GCA_964523195.1 uncultured Pseudobdellovibrionaceae bacterium | reverse complement strand
TGTCCTTCTTCCTGAAGGCTAGCGGCGAGCTGCTTTAGAGTGACTTCTACGACTGTTCCCATTTCGGCAGGCTGAGTTCGAAGTTCCCAGCTATAGTTTTCAATATCTTCAAATTCACCAGCGTCTTCTTCTGGAATTTGAGAAGGGTCTTTACGGTATTTAATTCGAGTTTCCGCAACCAAACGCTCTAAGAGCAGGGAAGCCCGTTGTTGAATTCTCATTTTTTGAACGCGGCTGACATTGCCTGACCAAGTGTTCGCGACAATTACGATGGTCCCCATCATTATCATGGTAGCAATAAGCGTTTCTATAAGTGTAAAGCCACGGTTATTGTTCATTGAGCGACTAAATCCTTGAGTTCAACGTCTTTAAAAATAATATCTGCATTGACAGTCAGCGGGTGAAAGCTGATAGTAACATTCATTTCACCTTCAAGGCCCGAGATGTGAATAGCAGACTCTTCTACCAATCCAGATGGAAAAAAATGTATAAATGCTTTTCCTTCTCTAATGGGATCATCGCGATCAGTGTATTCCACTCTTGAAAACTTCAATCCATCGGGAAGTTCTTTTGGTTCTTTGAAAAAGCTTTCGTCTAAAGCGAATCCGAATAGGTTATCTATATCTTTGTCTTCAGCGAGTTCAGACTCCAAGTCCTTTTTTTGATCCTCAGTCATGATAGTGACTCGTTCACTAGAAGCTTCGACCCAAAATTTATGAGTCGGATCTTCAGCTCGTTCTTCAGGCATCTCGATAACAATCCTATATGTTGTGTTTGAAACTCGAGCTTTCGCCCTGAGGCTTCTTGCAAGAACTTTGAACTTTCGAATTTCAGACCTAAGTTCTCTTTTTTTGTCGTTGAGAGCGGGGAGAGCTAGAGCAAAAAAACCAGCCACGATCACCAGTACAATCATAATCTCAATGAGAGTAAGGCCTCGTTGGTTTTTGTGGATTTTTGAAAGAATGGGAATCGACGTGCTCATAGGCTTTATTTTACTTAAAAATAGCTGAAATCACATAGAAATATGGGATTTTTACGATCTTTAACTGAGTTGTGAGATTTGATTTTCAGAGGTAAATAAAA
>CAZFYV010000016.1:11788-23793 GCA_964523195.1 uncultured Pseudobdellovibrionaceae bacterium | reverse complement strand
AAGGGGTTTGAGCGAAAAAAAAGCTCCCAATCTGGGAGCTTTTGAGTGTCAAATTTTACGAAATGGTCTACTCGTAAGGGATATCCTTGTTGTAGCCATCGCCTCCATCTTTTCGGTCTTTACCCAAAGAAAAAAGCGTATAAGTTGAACCATCTGATTCATAGACGTATTCGTTTTTCCAAGGATCTTTAGGTAATTTCTTAAAATAAGCAGTTGGGCCCCAATCGTCACATGTCGGCTCAGTTTCTGGTGCTTCTAGAAGAGCTTCCAAGCCTTGATCAGTTGTCGGGTAAATACCACAATCAGCAGAGTACTCATCGAGTTTACCAGCGATGGTTCCCATTTGAATTTTTGCTTGGCGAACATTGGCCTTATCCAAAGCTCCAAAAACAGTAGTTCCTAAAATCGCAGCGAGACCAGCAAGAATCGCGAGAACGATCATAATTTCAACGAGTGTAAGACCTTTTTCATTGCGCAGCATTGAGCTCCTCCCATCAACAGCATTTTGAGATCGTGTAGTGATCAGACTCATAATATTAACCTCCGAAGTTGGCCATTTCAAACATTGGTACAAGCATTGAGAAGACAATAACAGCAATGACGCCACCCATTACGATAATCAGCAAGGGTTCCAGGATGGAAGTCAGACCAGAAACTGCATTTTTGACCTGAAAGTCATAGGAGTCACTGACCTGTTCTAGCATGTTTTCGAGTTCACCTGTTTTCTCACCAATGTTCACCATGTGTATAACGATAGGGGGAAATTGACCTGACCTTTTTAAAGGGCCAGCGATATTTTCCCCTTCAGAGATATTGTCTCTAGCATCTTCAATGGCTACGGATATCTGGTGGTTGTTTACCACATTTTTTACAATATCCATGGCATTGAGCATGGGAACCCCTCCGGTAAGGAGAGTCGATAAGGTTCTTGTAAAACGGCTAACTGCTATCATCCGAGCCAGTTTACCAACGAGAGGAAGTTTTAAAAGAATGTAATCCCATTTTTTACGTCCATTTTTCGAATTCTTCCAGTTTCGAAATAAAATTGTAAAACTCACGAGCCCCAAAATGATAACCATCCAGTAATTGACCAAAATTCCCGAGAAATCGATCACGAGTTGGGTATACCAGGGGAGTTCCATTCCGGCGTCTTCAAAGATCGAAGTCATCTTGGGTACTACAAAAAGGAACATGACCGCGAGAATACCGAGCATAAAAATGACCATAATAACCGGGTAGGCCAGGGCACTTGTGACTTTTGAGTTCAACTCATTTTGTGCTTCTTTAAATTCTGCCAATCGAATGAGAATGACATCCAAGGTACCTGACATTTCACCGGCCTCGCACATTGAGACGAAGATGGTGTCGAAAATCTTTGGATACTTACCAAGGGCTTTATAAAAAGGTGAGCCTTCGTTAATCATATTTTTACAGTCGTATAAACAGTCCTTGAGGACGGGGTTTTCCATTTGGTCGGCACAGGCGCCAACACTTTCGACCAATGGAATATTTGCACGCAAAAGGGTTGCAAGCTGTCTTGTCATTAATGACAGGTCTTTGACTCCAACACTTTTAGTGCTCGAAGTTTTCGATTTCGACTTTCTTTTATTTTTTGACTTATCTTTGATATCGACAACGTAAACGCCTTCCTTTTTAAGGCGTGTACGCGCAATACGCATATTTTCAGCATCAATCGTACTTCTGACGTTTTTGCCGCGTTTATTTAGACCTTTGTATTCGTAAACTGGCATATTATAAATCCACTTGAGTATTTGCTAACACTTCTTCGATTGTCGTAATACCTTTTAGAACTTTATTTATTCCATCGTCTCTGAAGGGAATCATTCCTTGGTCAATAGCCATCTTTTTGATTTGCCCAGCATCTTTTCTTTGCATAATTAGGGTTCGAACTTCCTCTGTAACAAGAAGTAACTCTTGGATCAGAGTACGCCCTGCGTAGCCTTTACCGTTGCAATGGTCGCAGCCTACAGCCTTGTGTATATTTGCACCTTGAATTTGATCGCGAGTAAGTTCCATATTGTTGAGTTCAAAATCTGTTGGTGAGTAGGGTTCTTTGCAATGTGGGCAAAGGACTCGAATCAAACGTTGAGAAATTACACCGAGAAGTGAAGTCGCTATCAAAAATGGCTCACAACCCATATCGATAAGTCTTGGAAAGGCTCCCGCTGCATCATTGGTGTGAATAGTTGAAAGCACTAAGTGACCAGTCAATGAGGCGTTAATTGCGATTTCTGCGGTTTCAAGATCTCGAATCTCTCCAAGCATCACAATATTGGGATCTTGTCTCAAGATCGCTCTCAATCCGGAGGCGAATGTCAGGCCAATTTTTGAGTTCACCTGAATCTGACCAATCCCGTGTATTCTTTGTTCTACGGGATCTTCAACGGTGATGATATTGCGATCGACAGTATTTAGTTTTTGAAGACTTGCATAGAGGGTTGTGGATTTTCCAGAACCTGTTGGGCCAGTCACCAGCATAATACCGTAAGTTCGCTCTAATAAGTCTTCAATTTCCTTTAAGCTCTTTTCAGAGAAACCAAGTTGTTCAAGCTGTAGGATGACGTTGGATCTATCTTGGAGACGCATCACCAAGCGCTCACCAAAGGCCGTTGGAACTGTGTTTAATCGTATATCGATGTCTTTTCCACCAATTTTGATGGGGATTCGACCATCTTGAGGGAGTCTTTTCTCAGCAATGTTTAAATTCCCCATAACTTTAATGCGTGAAGTGATCGCGTTCTGAAGTTTTTTAGGTGGTTTGAAAATATCGAACAAGGTTCCGTCAACACGAAACCTTACGACCATATCCTTTTCGTAAGGTTCAATATGTATATCAGATGCTTTTTCTTTAACGGCTCTAAAAATCAAAGTGTTCACCAATTTAATTACTGGCGCATCGTCCTCCCCAGACTCAAGGAGATCGATGATTGGATCGTCAAGATCGTATTCTTCTTCTTCTATTTCATCTAAGCCTTCGAGAGCAGAGGTTCCCTTTTCGTAAACTCTATCGATGGCATCGAGGACCTTCGTTTTTGTCGAAATTAGTGGTTCAACCTTCTTTTTAAAAAGAGCTCTCAAATCGTCGAAGACTTCGTTATTTAATGGGTTGGTCGAAAGAACAATAACCTTTCGGTCGTCTTCTTTGAATGGAAGTACTTCATGATTTTTGGCAAAAGAAATTGGGATATCTCGAATAAGGTCTACCGGTATATCGTTTACTGGAATATCTTTAATAAATTCGAGCTCCATTTGATTGCACACTTCCGAAAGAACATCTTCGGGGGTTTGAAAGCCCTTTTTTTCAATAGTGTCGCGTATGGAGAGTCCCGTATCACTTTGAATTTCTAAGATAGAACTCACTTGTTCTTTGGTGAGTCCTGAATTTTTTTGCAAAATACTGTCTACTGCTGCTACGGCCATATTGTATTTTACCCTTCTTCAAAGATATCTTCTGCCTCAGCTTCTTCAGCTTCAGGTTCTTCACCTTCTTCTTCTACAGGGGCTTGTTCAAGATCCAATTCTAACTGTTGAACTGGTTCTTCCATGACCTCTTCTTCGACGTCTTCTCCATCAAGCGCACTGTTTCCAACTCTCATTCTATCAAAAAGCGCGCCATGGGGATCTTTTCCATCTGTAAAAGTTTGTATAAACCTAGCTCTGCCATCAAGCTTTTCGTTAAGAATCGCCTGCTGTTGAGCTGGGTTTCTAATAATTCTAGGAGTTAAGAAGATTACCAAGTTCACTTTTTGAGATTCAATTTGTCGACCTTTAAAGAGCCATCCCAAAATTGGAATGTCTCCAAGTAATGGAACTTTTCTCTCTGTGACTCGTTCAACATCTTTCATCAGTCCACCTAGAACTGCCGTATTTCCGTCTTTAAGTACGATATTGGTCGTCACTTCGCGCTTTGAAAGTCCTTGGGCATTTCCTTCAAATCCTCTAACAACTTGGTTGTTAATCTCGGCCACACTCTGCTCAACATTGAGTCTGACGATATCTGAATCCGGGCTAATGAAAGGTTTGATTTTAAGTTCAATAGCGGCTTCTTCAAACTGGATGTTATTAGTTGTAATACCATTGTTACCGGTCTGTGAATTGTTTGCTACTGGGACTCGATCACCAACTTTGATTTTTGCCTCTTCGTTATCAAGAGCAATCACTTGCGGCGTAGAAAGAACATTTGAATCTGTATATGTCTTCAGAAAATCTACGAAAGCGACAAGTGATGGGATTTCAAGTTGGCCTGCTGGGCCAGCATCAATCTCAAATGTGTCCCCATCACCAAAACCCAAAATTGCACCGGTCTTAGAGAGATTTAAAATGTCCAGTAAGTTTCCACTACTAAAACCTGCTCTCACAGCACCTTTTGTTTTATCACCCTCAAAAAATCTAAAGGTCGAAACATTGTAATTGGTACTGTCTTGAATATTCATTTCCAAAATGATGGCTTCAACGAAAACCTGATCTTTAGCGATATCAATTTTTTCTAGCAGTTGAAGTACTGTTTTGTAGTCTTGCTTGTTTGCAGTGATGATTAAACTGTTTGTGTTTTCATCAGCCACAATCTTAACGTCACCACCAAAAATAGGGCGAGCTTGTTTTTGAGGGTTAGTGTTTTGATCGTTTCTATTTGAAGAGCGATTTTGTTTTTCACGCTTCTTTTCTTCTTCCTGTGCGATGCCAGAAAGAGTTTGAGCAATATTTTTAGCTTCACCATTTTTCACATAATAGACATACACGCCACCACTTTCAGATGGGTCGAGCGGGTAGTCCAATTGGGTTACCAGTTTTACGATTCTTTTGATACCGGCATCGTTTCCTAAAACGATAATGGCGTTTGTTCTGTCATCCGAGGTTACTATGGAAATAGATTCTGTTACAGAACCTTTAGAGCTAGATGATTGGTTCTTATTTGATCTTCTAAATCGTGAAGAAGATCTAAATCTCCCACTTTTTCCACCTTCACCTTTGTTGATAATGGTGTTGATAAGTTCTGCAATATTCTTTGCAGTAGCGTTTCTAATGGGAATAACTCGAAGCTTTTCTTCAAAGCCTGGTCGATCTAGTTCGGTAATGATCTTGACCATCTTCTCCACATTAGAGCCATAGTCAGAAATAATTAACGAGTTTGTTGGCTCGTAAGGAGTCATTTCACCTTCTTTTGAAGGTAGAATTCTCAATCGCTTGTTCACTTCATCTGCCGAAATGTACCTAAGCTTCAAAATTCTTGTAATCATTTGGTCGCTGTTAGGGAAATATTCGCCCGTATAAGTTGAAATGGCATCCCTTTGCGCATTTCTGGAAGATTTAATCTTTAAGAAACGACCAGCAGGAACAACTGTAAAACCGTTGATTGCCAGAGCGGAAAGAAAGGCTTTCCAGGCTTCTGCAATGGTGATTTGTGAAGGAGCAATAATCGTGATCTTTCCTCGGACACCAGGATCAACAATGAAGTTCTTGCCAGTCAGTTTTGAAATAGCTTTGATCACATCGGAAATCTCTGCGTTCGGATAATCAAAACTTTCAATCAGATCAGGGAAGTTTTCGTTAGTGATATCTTCTGGGTTGGCCGTAGCGAATTTAGCCTTGGTCTCTTCAGAAGCTTCTTCTTTCTTTTCACCGTCTTGAGCCTTTGGAGCTTGTGGTCGACTCCCAAACTGTCCAAGGGACAGGCTTGGGGTAAAAATAAAACTCAATGATGCCAAGGCCATTAGACAAAATCGTCCAGTGATTTTCATAGCCACCTTCCTTTGTGGGCTTTATTCCGTAAGATTGACGTTTAGATCAAAGTTCTTTTGATCTCTTTCAATCTGTATTTTAAATTCCGTTTTTCCTTGTAGCTCGGAGTAGAGATTCATAGCCGCTGCAGGACTATTTATCTGGCTTCCGTTTACGCTCTTAATTATATCTGAAGTTTTAAACCCAAGATGATCAAACAAGCCATTGGGTTTAATTGATACAAATTTGAATCCATCAACTCCGCCGCCTTCCTTTACCTGTGGAATAACTCGGGCTTCAGAGAGAATTGAAGTTAGATCTGCTTCATCTGGTTTAGGAAAATTAGACATCGAAACTGAGAAGCTGTTGTCTCCAGTCTTTTTAACGATGGTTCCCCATGCAACCTTAGGCTTTTCTGATTGCTCACCGCTCGCAGGTGATGAATCGGCAGTCTCATTCTTTGTATCGTTTTGGATGCTTTTTGCTTTTTCTGAGATTTCTACAAATTGGTTTATTTTAGAGTATTGAGTGTATACGAAAAAGAAGCCAATAATAGCGAGCACAAAAGTACTGCCAACAATGACGACTGAAATAAATCTCATATTGTTTGAAGATTTATCTTTCTCTTCCAAGATACGTTCCTCTTACTCAATGGTGTAGTTAAAAGTTTGTACTCCACCTTCGCGCTCTACTTCTAAAGAGATCTCCTTAGAGTTTTTGAGAGCGTTATACATCTGCATGGCTTTTGCTGGGCTATCAATGGATTCTCCATTAACACCCTTAATAACATCCATGCGTTTAATTCCAAGTTTTGAAAAAATACTATCTTTGCGAATATCAACGATGCGGTAGCCATCAACTTCGCCACCTGATCCTGGTACGATATTAGGAACCGCACGAGCTTGCTGTAAAAGATCTGTTAAATTCGCTGTATACTTTTTAATAACGTCCTGACTAATTCTAAAATCTGACTCACCATCCGCAACGACTTCAGAATCATTTTTAGGTGTAGCTGCTTTTTTAGCGACTCCAAAATTAATTTTTTCATCGCGCTTAAGCTGAACAAACTCTAGGGATCCACTAGAGGTCACTCTGAATATAACTTTACCGCGTTCGATTTTGATGATTTCAATCGATTTTCCTCCAACGCGATCAATAACCTCGCCTTTTTTAATTGGAAGAATTTCGTTTTTGCTTCGAATGTTGACTGTGGCTATAGAGCGGTCTTCATTGCTTGATACGATTGTGCCAGCAAGAGTAATAGGCAAGCGAGTTTGAATTGGGTCTCTGGTCGTAGGTGCGACTTTGTCTGTTTTTGTTGGTTCTTGTCCAAATGGAGGAGCCACTTTACCTGTTCCTGAGAATAAGTTTTTGTTCTCAATGGCACTCGTCACGGTTGTTTCTACTCTTTTTGTTTTTCCTTTAGAAACTTTAGCTGGTGGAGCTTTTGTAGGAAGCATTTGATCACGAGTTGCAAGTATAGTTGTGTCTGCAATCATATAACTAACTGCAACCAAGAAGACATATATGTACCATGACTCCAGTGGAGGCCGAGGTACATTTAATAAACTTGATTTTTTAGCATCCCTGCTTTTGCTTGAACTCATCCTAGAGAATCAACCCCTTTTAAATTGTCGACGAGAAGTACTCTATCCTGATTTTACCTCTTCTTTTGTCGATCGACTAAAGTGTATCAGACTCATGCCTGGGGGTTGAGTAAAAAATTCAATTAATTCGATCATTTGGATTCCCGTAAAGCTTTTGAAAAAAGAAGTTTCTGCACCGCTAAAACTTAAGTTTTTTTAGAGTAAAGGCTTATTTTGCGACAGACCTAAGGCCTGAAAAATTTACCTATATGCGAATAAAAAAGACAGGCTAACTTCTTGCACAGCTCAGCCCAAATGGACATTTTCGGGCTGGGACTCTCACTATTTTTCATAGAGCATTTTGAACTTTCGGTATGGGAATTGCTCATAGAGAACCATAGTGACGTTAAAAAGTACGTAGTTTGAATTTTTTTTATTAGATATTTACGGGGTTGGGATGAAGAGCACAGCGATAGTTTTTTCTGGATTGAATGGGTTGGATATTGAAGTTGAAAGGCGTGCAGTTGCGCGAATACCGGAAGTATCTATAAAGATAAAAGAGGCCCAGAACTTAATAGATAAGATACCACATCAAGATCATCACGAAGATTTGGATTTAATGTCCTATATGAATTCTTCCAATGAAGTCTTTCTTAAAAATATTAAAGTAAAGAGCTTGCTCGCTTCAATTGTTCAATTAGGTCTTTACGAGCGATATCGAAAAAACAATCCTGAGCCGGCATTTATAGTGGGTAATTCCAGTGGAGACTCGGCCCTTAATGTTGTGACTGGACGAAGGTCCTTTAAAGAAATGGTTCTCGAAAGCCAGGTTGTAATGGATTTGATGCCGGCAGACTCTTTGGAGACTGTTGCGGGGCTCGGGCAGAATGTTGTGCTTTCGGGTATTACTCTTACAGAGTACGATTTTGCAGTTCTAGATGAGTCGGGCGTTTATAAGCGTGTTCTTGAGAAGTATATGAACTTCAATGAACTATTCGATGAAATGGTTGAAGAATACGAAGTCAGAAGATTTGTTAACATCGGTCCTTCAAATACTTTGATCAATGAATCCATGAAAAACGACAGCTTTATTGATTTGGAACTTGCTGACGTTATAGAGATGGATCCACTTTTGGGTTGGTATAGTTCAGAAATCAATTCATCTGACAATTTAATGTCTGCATCAACTCACTAAACTACAAACACAATTTGAATCAAAGCTCCGCTAAATCAAGATTTGGCGGAGGAATCCATGGATTTGGTCTAAGAAAGTCTGGAAATTTTTGTTGAGGTCTTAGAACAGAGTAGAGTCCATAGGGGATTTGTGCAAAAATCTGGGATCTTGGTGGTCGCAGAGTGTAGTCACCTTTAAAAGCTCCGTACAATAAAAACTGATTATCTTCGAGCCTATCTTGGGCTTCACAAAGTAAAGTATAAAAAATATCCGGATTATCGACCTCAAGATGAGTAAGGTAAACTGCTGGAAGGTTGTCTCCCAAATGGGGGAGTCTGTTTCCGAGCCTAAAAACTCTGGCGAATTCCAGTCCCTGGTATAAAAGGTGGCTTCGCCCTGAATACTCTAAAACTTTTAAGCTTTGAATATGACTTGAGTCCCAAGGAGCAAGGCAGCCACAGATATTATTTTTTGAGTCTCTTGCAATAATAAAGTCAGTCCAATCGAGGCCGCGCCATTTTTTTAATCTTGCATCAAATTGATCATAGGTAAGCGGAAAGAAAATACTTTTGTCTTTCTTTTTGTTTTCGATGTAGTCGTAGATTTCCTGGCTGCTGGCTTTGGAGCCGTTTTCAATCTTGAGACTTACTAAGGGATCGGGCGCAAGTGGCCAGGAGCCGTGAATACTTACCGCATAAAGCTGTCTGTATAAGTAGTATCGAGGCAATTTTCTTCTGGAATGCCGAGGTCGAATCAAAGCGTTATAAGCCTGACTTTCCGTTCTCTCTATTGCAGAAAAAGTATAAAGGCAGTTACGGTTTTTCAACTCAATATCAAAGTTGTCTAAAAATAAATTCGCCCACTGCATGACTGCTTTTCTGCTTTTGGAAATTCTTAAATCCATCGCATAAGCAATATTCTGTTCGACTCCGTTTAGAACCCCTTTTCTGAACACAGATGTCGCAGTTCCTTGGATTTGATCTTGTCGATCAATAAGCATAAAGGTCACAAAGTCGTCAGATTGCATTCTATATTTATCAAAAAAGCTTCCATGTCGCTCGACTTGATAGGTAACGACACCTGGTACCTGTTGCTCTGAAAAGAACTTCTTGAGCCTTTCGCTATCAGATTCTTGAGCTACGATGAGGCGCATAGATACTTATTTCTTCCAAGTTGATTCTTTGTGTTCAAGTTTATGGTTAATGTTTCTTGATAAAACATAAAGGTAATCACTAAGTCGATTCAGATACTGCACCAGCTTGTCTTCAACATGGGCTTGTTCCAATAACCCAACAATTTTTCTCTCTGCTCTTCGGCAGATTGTTCTCGCCATATGGGCTTGTGCAGCTGGAATTGCACCACCTGGAAGAATAAACTCTTTAAGTTCTGGAAGCACATCTGCATAGTGATCCATTTCTTTTTCGAGTTGAGAAATGCGTTCGCCCGGAATCGGAGGTAGCTGTTCACGCATGGATTTATTTTCGCAAGCCAAGTGACTGCCGATACTGAAAAGGTCATTCTGAATCGTTTGAACAAAACTAATTTCTTCTTTAAAAAGCTCTTTTTGTCCATGGTCTTCGAGGAAGGCAATTAAGAGTCCAAGGGCGCTGCTTAATTCGTCTACAGTTCCGTAACTATCAAGCCGCAAGCTCGACTTTGATAATCTCGAGCCATCAACAAGGGATGTTGTTCCTCGATCACCTGTGCCTGTATAAACGGGTTGGCTTGGCATATCTGACCTCTTTTCTTTGCCCACTATTATATAGAGGACTTGCATGAACTCGCCTTAGAGGTTATCAAAAAAATATAGAATTGGAAGGTCATTATGCAGGCTTTTTTTATCAGTATCCCACACTCGGGAGAGCGTGTCCCACCTGAGGTATCTTGGCTCAGTGGTCTAACTGAAGCTCATCTTATGCGAGATGTGGATAGATATGTGGATCAACTCTATAAACCTGTAATTGATAGTCTAGCCATTCCATCTATTGTGACTGAGTGGCATCGCTACGTAGTAGATCTAAATAGAACTCCCGATGAATTTGATTCCGTAGCTGTGATGGGGGCCAAAGAGCCACCGGGAACTTTTCCCAAGGGTTTGCATTGGACAATAACAACTCACAAAGAGCCACTGATTGAACGCCCCATGTCTATGGATTTACACAAGAGTCTCGTCGAGAACTATTACGACCCCTTTCATCGGGGAGTAAAAAAGTTTTTTGCGGACTTCAAAGACCAAGGTTTCAAAAATGTTTATCAATTAGACTGTCATAGTATGCCTTCAGAGGGGACTAAGCTTCATGCCGACTTTGGGGAGAAGCGAGCAGAGGTTGTTATTTCTGACGGTCCGGATAAGAGTTGCAACAAAGAGTACAGAGATTTAGTCGTGGAGTCTTATAAGTCTGCTGGCTTCGAAGTAAAAATGAATTGGCCCTATATTGGTGGTGGCATCACACAGACCTATGGCCAGCCAGATAAGGGGCAAAATACAATTCAAGTTGAATTGAATCGCCGACTTTATATGGACGAAGAGAGCAAAAAAAAGAGCCATCCATTGTTTGAGGAAACTCAAAAGAAGTTGGCCGTCGCCATCGAGCGGATCTACACGAATATCAAGAACCTGCCATCCTAGCGGCCTTTCTAAGGTCTCAGCTTGATACACTTAATGCATTGAGCTCGAGTCAGATTAGTTTCTGCGCTGTATAAGATGTTAACTATGTAAAATCAATTAGGGCAAAAAATGGGCAATTTTATATCTTTGAAAGTGCTATTAAAATGCAATCAAGGGCACAATCAGGTTGAGGGAAATTGAGTTTTATCAGGGGCTTTAGGTAAAGAAGACTCGTCAACCTTCATTGCCCATGGTAAAAGCGAAGAAACACTTATGGAGAAGCACCAGTGACTTCGATTTTTAAGTCCATCGGCAACTTTTTGGCATCATTGAAATTGGCGGTTATCGTCATTATCGGCATTGGGATTTTGAGTGCCTATGGAACGATTATCGAGTCGAGATATGACGCTCGGACAGCTCAAACTCTAGTTTACCATTCTTGGTGGAGTTATACGATCATGGCAATGCTAGCGATTAATTTAATCGCGGTCATGGTCGATCGTTGGCCTTGGAAGCCTCGTCATGTTGGTTTTTTACTAGCTCATATTGGTATTATCCTGCTTTTGGTCGGATCAGTAGTCACAAGATACTATGGAATCGACGGATCTATACGTTTTGCTATCGGAGAAAAGAAAAATCGTATTTGGTTAACCGATGAAGTTTTTGAAGTCTATGCCTCAATGGATGGTAGAGAGTACAGAACCGTTACAAAGCCGACTCCAATTAATTTTTTAGTAGATCGTCCTAGTAAAGATAATATTCACGACTTTTCGGTTGGGGATCACAAGATTCAAGTCATTGATTTTCATCCTTACGCCCTTAGAGAGCAAAAGGTAGTGGGTTCTGATAGCCCTGCTAACGGACCTGCAATTCGTTATCAAATTCAGAATGCCCAAGT
>CAZFYV010000016.1:3136-11688 GCA_964523195.1 uncultured Pseudobdellovibrionaceae bacterium | reverse complement strand
TTGTTGAAATATCACCGCCATTCAAAACTTAAAATTAATTACTCGCCAATAAAACGACCAGGCCCTTTTTCGACGTCAGCGGCGCTGGTTAGGTTTAATGATAAAGAGCAATGGGTCGGCTTAAACGGGACCATGCAGTTTTACGCCAAAGACAGAGTGTTTCTAGTTCGCTACGGAAACATTTCTATTCCTTTAAGTTTTGATCTAAAACTTAAAAAGTTCAATGCGCCCAAGTATCAAGGAACTATGCGAGCAGCTTCTTATGAGAGTCTTGTCGAAGTTCCAATGTCTCCTGATGAAATTGAAGCTGAAAAGAATAAGCCTAAAGTGACCAAGGCTAGCATGTTAGAGGATCCGTCTCTTAATAAGGCTGAAAAAGAAACTCTCGAAGAAATGCCAGAGTCTCACGCTGCAGTTATGAGTAAAAAAGCGAAGGTTCGAGATGGTCATAAGGAAGTATTAATCTCTATGAACAATCCTTTAAAGTACGATGGGTTTACATTCTACCAAGCGAGCTTTGAACAAGATGATATGGGGAACCCTACGGCATCTATATTGTCGGTGAATAACGATCCAGGACGTTTTCTCAAATACCTAGGGTCGATGCTGCTTGTTCTCGGCTCAATCCATTTGTTTTATATGAAGAGAAGAAAAGTAAAAGTTCAAAACGCCTAATAAATTAAACGGGGAATCCACTATGAAGAAATGGCCAAGTATTATTCTTCTGATTTTTACGCAAGTCTTTGTGTTCAATGCTTTTGGAAAAGAGCGCGCAACAGACCCTTTAAAGTATTTGCAAATTCAAGATGCCGGAAGAGTAAAGCCCTATGACACTTTTGCTCGAGAAACTCTCCAATTAGTATGGGGTAAGCAGTCCTATAAGCCTGAGGGTAAAGAGGTTTCAAAGCCAGCAACAGAAGTCATTATGACTTGGATAATGGCCCCACAGCTTTGGGATGATCAAAAGTTTATTAGACTTGATCACCGCGGTATGAAAGAAGCTCTTAAGATCGATCTTAAAAGAAAGTATTATTCTCCAAGAGAGTTGGTTCGAAATCCTAGAATGGATTTGGTACTTCGAGAACTTGCAGAAATGCGAAGAAATAACGAGAAGCTCACTCCTTATTTTCAATCAGTCCAAAGGTTGGAAAACCAATTGATGACCTTTCACAATCTGCGATTGGCTGGGCTAAGAGTTGCTCCAGCTCCAAAAGGTCACCCCAACGGTGATGCTTGGCTTGCGATTGCTCAATTAGACGGCGAGCTTAAGCAGCGGTTTATTGATTTGAGTAAAGCTTTTGCCAAAGCTTTGCAATCGACGACCGCCCCTCAGAAGGAAGCTGACTCCAGTTACGGTAACAAGGGTAATTACGGTGATTCCGAAGCTGCTGAGACTGCTGCGAAAGAAGGCTCTAACAGTGATGGTGAGATGGCACCTGAAGAAGAAAATGAGATTCAAAAACTGGCGAAGGCCGAAAAGCCAGACATCAGTGATGCGAATTACGAAGCTAAAGATATGAGTTTGGAAGAGGCTGTTAAGGCATTTAGTGCCGCTGCTCAGAAAAATAATCCAGACCTTTACGCTGATGTAAAGATGATCGACACGGAAGTTTTTTATAACAATCTACATCCGTTTTTATGGTCTTGGATATTGTACCTCTTCGGTGCATTGTTTGCTCTCGTCTTTTGGCAAACTAATTGGAAGTATATGTACTTCGGAGCTTGGTTTGTTACCGTTGCAGGGTTGTTACTCCATAGTTACGGTTTTTATTTGCGAGTCATTTTAACAGGCAGACCACCAGTTTCGAATATGTATGAAACCGTCATTTGGGTGGCATGGGGTGCGATCGCTTTTGCACTTGGATTTGAATGGTTGAAGAAGCGCGGTTTTATACTGCTATCTGGTTGCTTAACCGGTGTCTTATGTATGATCGTTGCCGATAATGCGCCTATTATATTAGATAAAAGTCTTCAGCCTCTTGAGCCAGTTTTGCGATCCAATATGTGGCTAACGGTTCACGTCTTAACAATCACACTTTCTTATGCGCCTTTGTTTTTAGCCTCTGCACTGGGGATTGCCGGTTTAGTTTATATTATTAAAGGTGAAGGTGAGTCCTCTGAAAAGGTGAAGGCTTTAGCTCAGGCTTGTTACAGATGTATTCAAATCGGAGTCGTGTTACTTGCGGCAGGTACAATCTTAGGTGGAGTTTGGGCAGATTACTCTTGGGGACGATTCTGGGGTTGGGACCCTAAGGAGACTTGGGCCCTTATCGCACTATTAGGATATCTTGCGATTCTTCATGGAAGACTTGTGGGTTGGGTTCGAAATTTTGCGATGCTAGCGTGGTCGGTAGTGACTTTTAATTTAGTCATTATGGCTTGGTATGGAGTTAATTTCGTATTGGGTGCTGGCCTTCACTCTTATGGTTTTGGTGCCGGGGGTATCGAGTACGTAGCTAGTTTTTGTGGAATCCTTTTAGTGTTTGTTATCTATGCTGCCCACGTTCACTATATTTTGGGGCGCAAAGGGAAAGCCGGTTCAGAAGCGGCTGAGAGCACCTAATCCTTATTGCATCTCGTCAAAGAGCCCTGTGTTTTTATGGAAACACGGGTCTTTTTGGTCGCTATTAAGCACTTCTTAATAATTCCAGCAAAACCTTTATGGTAAAGGCTTTGACGGAATTTTCATTCTCGCGGTCATTTTCCTAATTGATAACCTCTTTTAATTACTTTAAGTGTTCAAAATCCTTTCAAAATGTTTTCAAAAAAATAGTTTCAAAACCTGGACTTTTTGTTATGAATTGTGGGTCCAAAACCGTCTTCAATAGAACGAGCAACGATGCCGTATACCGGCTCTTGAAGGAGTGTTCATGGTTTCCAATGGGACCCAAAACCGACCGATTGTTTTAATTCTATCAATGTTTATGCTTGTGCTTTTAACGGGATGTAAATTCCAGTGGGGGCATATTGGGTATAATACTGGTTATCAACCAGATCAGCCCATTCCTTTCTCCCACGAGTTACACGCCGGAAAGTACAAAATGGATTGTCTCTACTGTCATACCAACGTTGAGAAGTCCAAGCATTCATCTGTACCAAGTTTGAATGTCTGCATGAATTGCCACCGTATTGTAGCTGCAGGAAGCGAGCACATTCAGAAGCTTCAATCTGCTTACGATAACGGAGGTACGATTAACTGGGTGAAAGTTCACATGTTGCCAGATCACGTGAAGTTCAATCACAAAAGGCATGTGAAGTTTTTAGCGAACCACGAAAATAGAAGTCAGGCCTGTCAAACTTGTCATGGTCAAGTGAACCAGATGGAAGTTGTCCATCAGGAATCTTCACTATCCATGGGCTGGTGTATTAACTGTCACCGTGAGCCTACAGAGTTTATTCCGGACGATTTACAGAAAAACTATACCGAAGCTGGGTCTCCAAAAGGGAAACTCAACTGTACGACTTGTCACCACTAAGGAGCTCTAATCAATGGGAAAAAGTATTGATGATCAGTATTGGTTAGGCCTCGAGCAACTCAACAAAGATCCTGAGTTTCTCAAGAGCGTAGAAAATGAATTTATGTCTTCTCCTTTAAAAGAAGGCGACGAAGCTTCTAAATTTGATAGAAGAAATTTTATGAAGCTTATGGGAGCGAGTATTGCTTTGACATCTGCTGGGTGTTTGGAGCGACCGGTTCAAAAGATTATTCCTTATAATAATCGACCAGAAGAAATCGTTCCAGGAGTCGCAAACTATTACACCTCAAGTTACTTCGATGGAATACAGGGTGTTGGTTTACTAGTCAGAACGAGAGAAGGTCGTCCATTATTTTTGGCTAAGAATAAAGATTACCCGACGATGGCGGGTCTATCTCCAAGAATCAGTGGTGCTCTATTAGATCTTTACGATCCAGACCGTTTAAGAATGGCGGTTCGAAATTTGAATAACCCAGAGAGAACAAACCGTGAAACGGTTGGAATGTCTCTTGAGGATATCGATGCTAAAATTGTGGAGGCATTGAAGTCTGGGGGAGTTCGAATCTTGACTGGGCATATGCCATCACCTTCTACAAAAGCTCTATTGAGTGATTTTAGAAACGCATTCGGTGGAAAGCATGTAACTTGGTCTCCATACTCTGTAGAGTCATTAAGTTCAGCACAAAGAGCTTCTTATGGTGACTCGGTTGTTCCGAGATATCGATTTGATAAAGCCTATATGGTCGTATCTATAGATTGTGATTTCTTAGGTACATACTTATCGCCAGGTGAGTTCAGTGCTGCCTATGGTAAGTTAAGAAATCCAGATGCAGATAAAATGAGTCGCCACGTTGCCTTTGATTCTAGTCTTACTCTAACAGGTATGAATGCTGACGACAGATATAGAATCAAGCCTTCTCAGCAAGTTACAGTTGCCATGGCCATTGCCCATGAGCTTGTAATGAAGATGAAAGTTTCATCTTTAGCGAATAACTCCAGTGTTAAATCAGCGGTTGAGCCATATGCCAACGCAGCTGCCGATCTTGGTATCGATCAGAAAGTTATTTCTGATACTGCCAAAGAACTCTGGGATAACAGAGGCGAGTCTCTGGTTATTGCAGGTGGAATGTCATCTGAAAGAGGAAATGCAAACCACTTGCAGATCGCCGTCAATCTCTTGAATTCTATTCTTGGAAATGATGGAAAAACTGTAGATTATGACCGCGCTCCTTTCCAAGGACTTAACAGTTCTTTTAGAGATATGGAGCAGCTCATCGACGATATGAACAACGAGAGAGTTAAAGTTCTTATCGTTGATTCAAGTGTAAACCCAGGTCTCCAATTACCTGAGAGTATGGGTTTTAGAGATGCTATTCAAAAAGTAGGTATGGTGGTTTCCACGTCTAATTATATAGACGAAACAGCTGGTCTTGCAGATTATGTGATTCCGAGTGGTCATTCTATGGAAAACTGGAATGATTGGGAATTTCAAAAAGATCTCATGCTTGTACAGCAGCCGACTATTCGTCCAATGTTTAAAACTCGATCTATGCAAGATTCACTCATGGCATGGATGAAGACTGCTAAACGCGGTGGAAGAGCTGTAGGAAATGCGAGCACTTATTTCGATTATATGAAAAGCCGATGGACGGGAATGATTGGCTCTAACAAGGGTAACCTTGATGGCAAGGACCGTGAAGATCGTTGGGTTTCTTTGCTTCATAAGGGGTACTACCTTAAATCAAGCAATCGCGACCGTACTTCTGGAAGCCGTCGCTTTAGAGTTGAATCGTTAAGACAAATTAAAATGCCTAAATCACAGGGGATGGAATTGGTTCTATATACCAAGTCAGCTCTTGGATATGGAGAGGGCTCTAATAACTCTTGGTTGCAGGAACTTCCAGATGCAGTCTCAAAAATTTGCTGGGATAACTATGCGAACGTTTCTCCAAAGTTTGCAGATGATAACAAAATAAAAACTGGCGATGTCATTAAAGTGATGTCGGGAGAAAACACTGTAGAGATTGCAGTGAATGTTCTTCCTGGAATGCATGACGAAGTGATGTCGATAGCTGTTGGTTATGGCCGCGAAATTAGAAGCATGAAAGTGAGTCATAGAGTTGGGTTCTCTGCTCAAAAACTCCTTCAAGCTGTACCAAAAGTCGGAGTCTTGTCTTCTGGAATTCAAATTAGCATTGATAAAACTTCCAATAAGTATGAGCTTGCAAATGTTCAAGGTCATCACAGTATGGAAGGTCGCCAGATCATGGTGGAAGCTCCCCTTGATTCTTATAAGAAAGATAAGAATGCAGGGATCCACAGGCACAAATTTACTGAAGATATTTGGACTCCACACGAGTATTCTGGTCATGCATGGGCTATGACGGTTGATTTAAATTCTTGTATTGGCTGTTCAGCTTGTACGGTGGCTTGCCAAAGTGAGAACAATATCCCTGTTGTCGGTAAGAAGTATATCCTTCTTGGTCGCGAGATGTCTTGGATTAGAATTGATCGCTATTTTAGAGGTGAAGCAGGGGATCCAGATACAGCAATGATGCCGATTATGTGTCAGCATTGCGAGAATGCTCCATGTGAAAGAGTTTGTCCTGTTTTAGCAACAGTTCATACTGATGAAGGTTTGAATGCCATGTCTTACAACCGTTGTGTTGGTACAAGATATTGTTCAAACAACTGTCCTTATAAAGTTCGTCGTTTTAACTGGTTCAATTATATTGGCCACTTTAAAGACAAAAACGATACAACTCATATGGCTCTTAACCCAGACGTTACAGTTCGTAGCCGAGGGGTTATGGAAAAATGTACTTTCTGTGTTCAAAGAATTAAAGAAGCAAAGAACACGGCAAAAGATGAAAATCGAATGCTTAAAGACGGCGATATCACAGTAGCTTGTCAGTCTGTTTGCCCAACTGATGCAATTCAGTTTGGTGATCTTAATGATAAAGACAGTCAGGTGAGTAAATTGTGGGGTGAAGAGCGAGCTTATATGCTTCTTGAAGAGCAGCAAACTCGCGCAAGAGTACGTTATCTAGCACGAATTCGTAATGCCCATCGTGAAGTTAAGGGTCACCACGGTCACGATGATCATCAAGGAAAGAATCAAAATGAAAAGGCAGGAGAGCACTCATGATTGAACGTCGTCCTTTAATATTAGGTGATAAAACCTATAAAGACATTACTGATGATATTTGCGCTCCAGTTGAAGTTTTGCCGTCAAAGGGGTGGATTATCCTCTTTTCAGCAGCTTTAACCTTATTCGCCTTTTACTTAACTCATATGGCAATTATTCTCGGAACTGGTATGGGGCTTATGGGTACCAGTCACCCGGTCATGTGGGGAACGGATATTGTAACTTTCGTTTTCTGGATTGGTATCGGTCACGCGGGAACATTGATCTCAGCGATTCTTTTCCTTTTCAGGCAGAAGTGGCGAACTTCGGTGGCTCGAACAGCTGAGGCCATGACGGTTTTTGCAGTATTTACCGCTGGTCTGTTTCCATTGATTCACACTGGTCGACCTTGGTTAGACTTTTGGTTGTTGCCTTACCCGAACCAAAGAGGTCCTTTGTGGGTGAACTTTAGATCACCATTACTCTGGGACGTTTTTGCGGTTTCGACTTATACCACTGTTTCAATAGTTTTTTGGTATGTAGGTTTGATTCCAGATTTCGCCACTCTTAGAGATCGCGCGAAAAACAAAATCAGAAAGTTAACTTACGGTGTTCTTTCTCTTGGTTGGAGAGGATCTACCCGCAACTGGAGCCATTACGAAATGGTTTATATGTTGCTCGCAGGACTTGCGACACCTCTGGTGCTATCGGTTCACACCATCGTATCTTTTGACTTTGCGGTCTCAGGTTTACCTGGGTGGCATACGACGATCTTCCCACCGTACTTCGTTGCTGGTGCGATTTTCTCTGGATTCGGAATGGTGATCACTCTGATGGTCTTAGTTCGGATCGCCTATCCTCAATTTAAAGATTATATCACCATCGACCATATGGAAGTGATGAACAAAATCATCATGTGTACAGGGATGATGGTTGGTTACGCTTATGGTGCTGAGAAGTTTATTGCTTGGTACTCAGGAGCTCCTTACGAAGTTTATGCCTTTTCAAACAGAGCCTTTGGACCTTACTGGTGGTCATATTGGATCATGGTAACCTGTAACGTTATTATTCCTCAGCTCTTCTGGATTAAGAAAGTCCGTAGAAGTATTCCTGCCATGTTTATTATTTCAATTTTCGTAAACATTGGAATGTGGTTTGAGCGATTTGTGATTACGGTAACTTCACTACATAGAGATTTCTTACCGTCAAACTGGGGTATGTATGAGTGGTCGTGGTTCGATACGGCGATTCTTTTAGGTAGTTTTGGTATGTTCTTTACTTTATTCCTCGGGTATCTCAGGGTCTTCCCAGCAGTTTCGATTGCGGAGGTTAAGCCTGTCTTACATGTTGGAAAAAAGGGAGGTAAGCACTAATGTTACATCTCATCGATAAAGTCCAAGATTTATTAAGAAGTGAAACAAAAACGGGAATCGTAGGTTTTTACGACGATGACCAAAAGTGCTTAGAAGCAGCGACTAAAATGAGGGAAGCTGGTTATACTAAGTTTGATGCTATCACTCCTTTTCCGGTACACGGAATGGAAGAGGCGGTTGGAGTTAAAAGGTCTCCAATTCCTTATGTGACTTTTGTCATGGCCCTGACTGGTTGTAGTGCAGGTCTATTCTTTCAATACTGGACATCGGCTGTTGATTGGCCGGTTATGGTTGGTGGAATGCCTTTTTTCTCTTTACCAGCTTTTATTCCAGTTACCTTTGAAACAACGATTTTATTCGGAGCTCTAAGCTCTGTTGCAGCAATGTTTGCTTTTAATGGTCTTCCAAAAGTTGATCCGCCGGTTTTGCATCCTGATCTTACATGTAGCCGATTTGCTCTTTGGGTTCCAAGTGATGAGCCAGGCTATGACGAAGCGAAAGTGAAAGCTTTCCTTAACGAGCTTGGTGCTGAAGATGTTCAAAGTGGGGAGTTCTAATGGGTAAGCTGTTAAAAAT
>CAZFYV010000016.1:0-3036 GCA_964523195.1 uncultured Pseudobdellovibrionaceae bacterium | reverse complement strand
CTTGGTGCTGAAGATGTTCAAAGTGGGGAGTTCTAATGGGTAAGCTGTTAAAAATATCACTCGTAGCCCTTGTGGGAATACTTCTTTTTGGTTGCGATACAAAACACAAGACTCCGAATCCTGAGTTAATTCACGATATGTTGGATCAAGCTGCGTTGAAGACTCAAGATTATCATCCTAATGATAGAGAGAAGTCAGGAATGTATGTTCCTCCTGCTGGCTCTGTTGCTGTCGGAAAAAAGCCTTATAAATGGGGCTACGATATGGAGAGGGCAGCTCGAGAGAACAAAAATCCACTGGGCGGTAAGTTGACTCCAGAAGTTTTAGAGAAGGGTAGAACTTACTACTCTCGTTTTTGTTTAGTTTGTCATGGTGATAAGGGTGATGGAAAAGGCCCTGTTGCTGAGAAGTTCAATGGTGCTATTAAGACCTTACTTTCAGACAAAGTTAAAAAGTGGAACGATGCTGAAATTTACCACGTAATTGTAATGGGTCAGGGTCTAATGGGTTCATATGCGTCTCAGATGCCTGATGAAGAAGCCCGATGGGCCGTTGTTAACTACGTTCGAAGCTTGCAAAAGACTTCCGGAAATTAATAGGAAAAGGATTTATACATGGCTCATAGTCACATAAGTGCAGATCAAGTTAATCCGGGAAAATTTGAATTGTCGGCACGGGCAAAAACTATTTTTTCGATTTTGATGTTCGTTGGTTTAATCAGTTTTGTAGTCGGAATTTTGACTTCTGCTGAGAGAACTTGGCATGCCTACCTTACCAGCTACTTTTATTTCGTAAGCTTGGGTATGGGTGGCCTTTTCTTTGCGGCAATCCAGCACGCTACAAACGCTGGTTGGAGTGTTACAGTTAGACGAATGGCAGAAGGTATGGCTTACTTCATACCTCTTGGGGCTCTGTTTGGTGGAGTTTTACTCTTTGGGGCCAATGACTTATATAGTTGGTTGGATCTTGAGTATGTGAAAAAAGACCCAATTCTCCTAGGGAAGCAAGCTTACCTCAATCAAGGCTTTTTCATTATTAGGTTGGTCGCGTTCTTTGCGATTTGGATCTATTTTGCAAAAGTTCTTGTGGGTCGTTCTTTAAAACAAGATGAAACCGGTGATGAGAGCCTGACTAAAAAGAACTTAGCAACTTCAGTTGTTTTTCTTCTATTGTTCTCTATTACTTACTCTTTGTTTTCTGTAGATACTTTGATGAGTTTAGAGCCACATTGGTTCTCAACGATCTTTGGTGTTTACACCTTTGCAGGGATGTTCCAGAGCTCAATGGCTTTTATGATTCTTATAGCTCTTTATTTGGTTAAAAAGGGAGTCGTAAAGAATCTTATTAATGATGAGCATATCCATGACCTCGGAAAGTTCTTGAAAGCTTTTACAGTGTTCTGGGCTTATATTGCGTTTTCTCAGTTCATTCTTATCTGGTATGCAAACCTTCCAGAAGAAACTATTTTCTACTACCACAGAAGTCATGGTGCTTGGGCAGCGATCTCTTTGAGCTTGATCGTGTTTAAGTTTGTTGTTCCTTTTATTGCTCTTCTTCCTCGTTGGGCAAAGCGAACTCCTGGCCACCTAGCGGCAGTTTGTGTTCTCGTTTTGATCATGCAGTATGTGGATCTTTATTGGTTGGTTTATCCAAATTACTCGGATGAAGCCGCCCACTTTTCGTTTGTTGAAATTGGGACCTTCATGGGATTTTTGGGACTATTCTTGTTTTCTACAATGAGATTTTTAAGCAAAAACAAAGTGATTCCAGTGAAAGATCCAAGACTTCAAGAAGCTCTTGATCACCATGTGACTTACTAAATTGAAGTAAGGCTAGTTTATATCAGTACTAGTTTTCTGTAAGACCATTTTGAAAAAGAAAAAGCCGGAATTTCTTCCGGCTTTTTTATTGGCCTCAAGGGATTACTTCACATAGATATGACCATCGAACCAGGGCCTCCAGCCCTCTAGCTCTGGGCCAGCTTCACTAAATGAAATTCGAAATTCTTTGCTTGATCCCATACTGATAGGGCCGGTGTTAACCGTTGTAATACAATTTTGACATTCAATAGATATATTATCTTGAGCCAAGGAGTAGGAAACAGATGTCAGGTTTGGATTTCCAAACGCGATGTCTCCAGCATTGATGCCGTAGGCATCTGTCCAATTGGTTTGCACAAATTGCTCGGGTTTAATATCCGAGGTGTTATTGGCAGCTGCATTAGCTCGAATCTGGTAATCTGCGAGCATGAAGTATGAAATACTATGGGGAAGCATAAACTCAAAGTAGTGATGGGAATTCCCTTCGTCATCCCTAGTTCTTGGTCCTCTGTTTTCAGTAAGTTGCTGAAGAACACCATCTTCGACGACAACCATTCTTCCATAGTACTTGTCCATGGCGTCTCTATAGCTAACTCTCATCCATCCGCCACCCTCTACTGAATTAAGACAATAAATTTCAGATGGCTGCTGTGGTCCGCTTCCGTCGAAATCAATCATATAGGTTTTGTCCTCAGAAGGGATTTTTCTTCGAAGATTCCCTAGATGTGCTGTGAAGCAGTTTGTTGGGTAGCTAACAGTTATGTCTATTTTGTTAGAGGGTTTCTTGACTCCATTTTTTTCAGCAACAACATGATATTGTCCTTCATGAATTTTTAGTGATTCAACTGAGAAACCATTTGTTGAGCCTGGAGCAACTGGTAGGTCTTTGATATCCAACATTGGCGTCCCATTCAAATACCAGGTGTAGGTCGCTTTTTCGTCGTAGTTTTCAATTAGTAACTGAACGTAATCATGCCAGTAGGTTAGATTTTTTTTATTAGAGATAAGCTTTGGAGTTGTTAAATCCGTATCACCACTTTTTGTGACTGAAGATTGGTCTTTCGGTTGCTCAAAATTCTTTGGCGAGCAGTTTTGAAAAAGAACCATCAACCCTGACAATAGAATAAACGTAACTATTTTTTTTAAATTACCCATTTTTCCCCCTTACCTGCTAGAGCTTCTTTTCAGCTAATTACCCGAGGGACCACCACCTATA
>CAZFYV010000015.1:0-25314 GCA_964523195.1 uncultured Pseudobdellovibrionaceae bacterium | reverse complement strand
CTCCCCATTACAGTGCCAAAACCTCCCAAGAGCCCAGCTACAATGACCGTCCAAAATTCTGTTTCTAAAAGGATTTGATAAACTGACGGATAAGTGACTTTAAGAACAAGTCCCCCTAAAAGCAGACCACCAATAAAGTAAAGGCGCCAACCCGTGTCGCCCCTAACGGGCTGGAGGACACCATTCAATATTCCGCTGATTCCTGTAACGCGGCCCTTGAGGTACAACATCAATGAAACGGCAATACCGATGAAAATTCCACCGACTAGAGCATTCACCCAGGCTGCATAATCGACTACCACAATCTACTCCGTTTTGAGCCCTTTTTGATTCCAAAGAATCATGCCGCCTTCCATATTGTAGACGTGCTTAAATCCTAAATCTTGACTCATTAGAGTTGCGTTAGCAGATCGAGCTCCGCTACGGCAAACAAAGACAATTTCATCTGATTTGTCTGCTGTTTTCAACCATTGATCTAAGTCATCACCTAAAGTCACTAGTTGAGATCCAGGTACGTGGCCAAGTTCTCCTGTAAACTCCTCAGGAGTTCTAACATCTACAACCCTAACTTTGCTCTTATGCTCGTCAAGGTTTTCAGGAGTCGTCGTAGGGACCTGATCGACGAGTTCAAATGAAATCAATGGAGCTTTTTGAACCCTTCCACAAACCAAATTGGCTGGAACAGCTTCATGAATTTGCTTGGGATTTGGTAAATCTAACTCATCCATGATTTTAACAAAGTCCTGGAGGGATTTATCCATTCCAACTCTTGGATTAAACTCTTTTTCTTGGCCAATGGTCGACTTGGTTCTGCCCTTGTAATCGTGGCCAGGATAAACAAAAGTTTGATCATCTAAAGCGAAGAGCTTGTCACGAATACTTTCAAACAACTCTTTGGAGTCACCTTGTTGAAAATCAGTGCGACCTGTACCACGAATTAAAAGTGCATCTCCAGTAAACACAGAATCTTCAAATAGATAAGACAAACAAGTATTCGTATGACCTGGTGTGGTTAATACTTTGATCGCTTTAGATCCTAGCTCAAGAACATCGCCGTCTTTTAATGGAATATCAGAACACTCAACTCCAGCCACCTCGCTCAATGCTGTTTGAGCACCAAACTCTTCTCTCAAAGTACTGGCACTTGTTACATGATCGGCATGGATGTGAGTTTCGAGAACATACTTCAATTTTAAACCAAGTTCATTGATAAGTTGTATATCTCTTGTAACTGTCTCCCGCACGGGATCGATAATCGCAACCTCTTTTGAAGTCGCATCCCCAACGATATAAGTATAAGTTGATGTTATTGGCTCAAATAGTTGATAAAAAACTGAATCACTCTTCATGGAAATGCCTACCTACATGCCTTTCATCATCTCAGTCAAATTCTGACTAAATTCCACAGGACTTTCAAGAGGTGAACCTTCCTGGAGAAGAGCTTGGGAATAAAGAACTTTTGCCCATACATGCTGTTGAGACTCATCAAGATCTGCCATTTTTTTGATAACGTCATGCTTAGGGTTAATCTCTAGAATTCTTTTACTCTTTGGCATCTCTTGGCCCATAGCACTCATAATTCGTTCCATTCGAGCACTTGGGTCCTGTTGTGAAGAAACTAAACAAACAGGTGTTGAAGCCAAACGAGTTGAAATTTTCACGTCTTTGAGATTATCGCTGAGCTTTTCTTTAAATGTCTTTAAAACTGACTCAAGCGTCTGTTCGGCAGCCTTCTTCTCTTCTTCTATCTGCTTTTTTTCTTCTTCAGTATCGATATCTACTGACTCGTCCAAGATAGAAACGAACTTTTTCTCTTTATAGGTCGCAAGTGAACTGACGACCCATTCGTCAACTGGGTCAGTCATTATTAGAACTTCATAACCCTTAGCTAAAAACCTCTCTAGTAATGGGCTCTTTTTAACTTCGTCAAAATTGTCGCCGGATAGAAAGAAGATGTTCTCTTGACCGTCTTGCATTCGCTCAACGTATTCAGCAAAGCTTGCGAATTTCTCTTCTTTAGTCGATTTGAAGAGCATTAAGTCAGCAACTTTATCCTTGAAACCCATGTCTTGGCAGCCTTCTTTGATGATAGCTCCAAAATTGTTCCACATCTTTTCATAATCTTCGCGGTCGTTTTTCATCCAGTCTTTAAAGCGACTCAATAATTTATTAGTTACACCTTTACGGATTGCCGTTACCTGGTGGTCTTGTTGGAGAATCTCCCTAGAAACGTTGAGCGATAAATCACTACTATCTACAACACCCTTTACAAATCTAAAGAAACTAGGAATTAACTCCTCACAATTGTCCATGATGAAAACTCGTTTCACGAACAACTGAAGCCCCCACTTCATATCTCGGAAATAAAGATCCATTGGTTGTTTAGATGGGACAAACATTAGTGCAGAGAACTCTTGGGTTCCCTCGGCTTTAAAGTGAACTTGTGTTTGTGGGTCAACCCAATCATGAGAAATATGTTTGTAAAACTCACTGTACTCTTCGGGCTTTATCTCTTTTGGAGAACGCAACCACAGAGCTTTCTGGCTATTGATAACATCAATCTGCACCTTTTTGCCGTCTAGCAGCTCTTTAACATTTTCTGGAGTTTCTGGAGCCTCTTCACCTTCTTTAACCTCAGGCTCAACAAATGGAGTCTGAAGTTCGATGGGAAATGAAATAAAATCAGAGTATTGCTTTACTACCGATCTAATCTTCCATTCGTCGGTAAAGTTATCTTCGAGATCATCTTTGAAATAAATTGTAATTGAAGTTCCGTGACCATTTGGACGAGGAACGCTTTCAATTGTATATGTGCCAGCACCTTCGCTTGTCCAAACCACACCTTGATTATCGCCTGCTTTCTGAGTGTGCATAACGACTTTGTTTGCCACCATAAAAGCCGAATAGAAACCAACACCAAATTGCCCGATGAGCTCAGGTCGGTCTTTAGCTTCTTGGAGCTTCTCAATAAACTGCCCAGTTCCAGATCGAGCAATAGTTCCGATATTTTGCTCAACCTCTTCTCTATTCATTCCAATACCGTTGTCTTCGATGAGTAGAGTTTTGCCTTCAGCATCGGGAATCAATCTAATCTTTAGATCTCCTGATTTGAGTTCAGAGTTGGATAAAGACTCGAACCTGTATTTATCTAGGGCATCAGACGCATTAGAAATGAGTTCTCTAAGGAAAATTTCTTTTTGCGAATATAGAGAATTGATCATGAGATCTAGTATTTTGGAGACTTCCGCCTCAAAGCTCTTAGTCTCTCTTGGCTGAGTTTCTACAGACATTTTAAACTCCCGTTACATATATATTGATATAAAGTGGCTTTGATAACGCCTAACAATCTGGGATTTCATTAGTTTTTGTCAAGATGAGCTGTGGATTTGAAAAATTTGGGTCTCGGCCCCCAAGGATAATCGTGTGTTAAAGAGAGTTAATTAAACACTTGGGAGAGTTGGGAGCCGAAACCTGATCGTTCTAATTACAAGGGGCATGCCCCGTGAGGCCCTCAGGAGGCCCTTTTCATGGAGACGAATTCCGCAAATTTGCATCTATTTGGGGTAAAAGATGACAAAAAAAGTGCATTTTTTTTGTAACCACTAAATCCACTGTTTGGAACCTGGTTACACATATTATTGTAAACACTCACCTATTCAATGAGCCGTATTTGTCACCAGGTGACTGGAGGTTAGAAATATTGGCATTTAAACTGCAGATTTGTCACTCCGTAGATTGGGACACAAAGGAAAGATTAATGATACATGCTATCGATATTTTAAAAAACGGGATGGACAAGAAAGCAAGTCAGCAGGAAAAGCTCAGCCTTAGAAAAATGGCTGCACAGCTAGATATAAGCCACAGCTACCTGTCATTGCTTCTTCAAGGAAAACGCAAGCTTACGAAGAATCTGGCAGTTAAGTTTATCGAGTATTTCGAACTCGATTCTGACGAGTCAGAGTGGGTCTTCTTTTACGTAGGCAATAACTTACTCCCTCGAAAGAACATTTATGCTCACGAGAGACGAGTTAGGTTAGACAGCGATGTCCTTAAAGAAATGACGATTCGCCACTTCGCAATTCTCACTCTAGTACCTGTTAGAGAAGGAATCCGCAGAGAAACCTTATTAGAAAGATTAGGCCCCAAATTCAAAGACGATCTAGAGGATATGATTTTAGCCCTTATAGATTTCGGTATGATTAAGGATTTGGACGGTAAATTACTCCGTCAAAATCTAGATATTGGATCGGGCGCCACTCCAGATGCCGAACAGTTGCAACTTCAAGCTATGGATATGCTAAAGGATCTTATTGAACAAAGAGAACTTCGATTTTTCGAAAGCACTTTTACGATTATGGATCCAGAGCTCCTATCTGATTTTGAAGCCGAAGTGAATGCGGCTGTTTATTCTCTGGCTAAGAAGTACAATAATATGTCTAAATCCGATGAGAAAAAGGCGTGTTTTCTAAGTATTTCTTCTTGGGAATTCTAGGATAAACTAGGTTTTTAAATGACAAATGATGGGGAGCGCCCTAATGTGTTGTCTATGGCTGAACAAAGACAAATCATTACTACTTCTGCTCTCCCTTACGCGAATGGCTCTATTCATATAGGCCATCTCGTAGAGTATTTACAAACCGATTTTTGGGTACGTTTTCAAAAGATGAGAGGCCACAAATGCCTCTACATCTGTGCGGATGACACCCACGGCACACCAGTTATGATTAGGGCGCGCAAAGAAGGAATTGCTCCAGAGGAGCTGATTGCCAAAAGCCAGGAAGAGCACCTTAAAGACTTTAAAGAGTTTCAAATCAATTTTGATAACTACTCTTCAACTCACTCGGAAAACAATAAAATGTTGGCTGAAAAGATATTTAAATCTATGGAGTCCAACAATAATATCGACGTGCGGTCGATCAACCAGACTTTTTGTGAACACGACAATATGTTTTTGCCAGACAGGTTTGTTAAAGGGACCTGTCCAAACTGCAAAGCTGAAAACCAATATGGTGATTCATGTGACAACTGCGGAGCCACTTATTCTCCTACAGAAGTTATAGACCCCGCCTGTGCAATTTGTGGAAATACACCTATCGAAAAATCGAGTGACCACATATTTTTTAAACTCAACGACTTCAAAGACTTTTTAGCCCAATGGGTTCCAAAGCACACTCAGTCTGAAGTCTCGAATAAACTAAAGGAATGGTACGAAACCGATTTAAGAGACTGGGATATCTCACGAGATGCACCTTATTTTGGCTTTGAAATTCCTGGTCACCCTAATAAGTTTTTCTACGTCTGGGTTGACGCTCCAATCGGATATATGTCTTCGACCAAAGAGTGGTGTGAGAAAAACAATCTTTCTTTTGATGAGTTTTGGAACGACGATAAAACTGAGATTTATCACTTTATAGGTAAGGATATCGTTTATTTCCACGCACTTTTCTGGCCAGCAATGCTAAAGACTGCGGAATACAAAACACCAGATCAAATTTTCGTTCATGGGTTTCTTACTGTAAATGGCGAAAAAATGAGTAAGTCTAAAGGGACATTTATAGCCGCGCGAACTTATCTTGATCACTTAGACCCAACATACCTTAGGTATTATTATGCCTGTAAACTTCGAGGTATCGAAGATCTAGATTTAAACCTAGAAGACTTTGCACAAAGAGTGAACTCTGACCTTATTGGTAAAATCACTAACCTAGGCTCCAGAGGCGCACAAATGCTTAACAAGAAGCTTGATGGCACAATGTCTTCGGTTTCTCCAGAAGGTCAAAAGCTCATCGAGTTTGCTCGATCTAAATCTGAATCTATAGCCTCAAACTACGAGTCACTGAATTTTGCTAAGGCTTTAACGGAAATCAGAGATATCGCTGATGAGGCCAATAGATATTTTGATGAAAAAGCACCATGGAAACTCATTAAAGAAGATGAAGCTACCACTAAAGAAATTCTAACCTGCATTTTGAATGTCTTCAGGATTTTAACGATCTATCTGAAGCCGATCCTTCCAGAGTATGCACAAAAGGTAGAAAAACTCTTAATGGAAGAGTCGGAATTTACTTGGGATTCTATCAATACGACTTTAGAGAATATTAAAATTGGTCCGTTTGAACACTTAGCAACACGAGTAGACCCGAAAAAGATAGAAGCTATGGTTGAGTCTTCAAAAGCTGGCCAGGCCTAGTACGTTGATATGACTCCAAAGTATGAAGAACACAAATTTAAGGACTTAAGCTCCGATAGAGTGACCAAAGTACTCTTAGATCTGTGCTACATGATTGAAGAGTCCTGGGATAATTCTGAAGTTCGAGATAAAGGTATCACTACTCTTAAAACCTATCTCAATTGGCTAACTGAATCGCAGTCCAATCCCAACCTAGAAACTCTTCAGAGGCTTCTCTCAAAAGACTACACTATCGATTCCATTCAGAAATTATATAATTTCACCGTGCCCTTGGAAAGACAGCTAAATCACGCTGTCAAAGATGATCATTTTATAACGACACAGGATAAACAGGCTGGGACTCCAACGACAAAAGCGCCCATTACAGTTGTATTAGACCATCTAAGGTCCGCCTTTAATGTAGGAAGCATTATCCGTTCGTCTGAGGCTTTCTCCATAGAAAAACTAATTTTTGTTGGATACACACCTACACCAGAGGATCAGCAAGTACAAAGGACTTCAATGGGGACCAGTGAGAGAGTCGACTGGGAAAAATCAAATGACTTGCAAATGTGTATAGAACATTTAAAAACAACTGGTCACAAGATTTATGCCGTAGAGACTGCTGCTAAGGCAAATACATTAGATCAGTTTAACATCGAGTTTCCCTGCGCATTTATATTTGGTAACGAAAGATTTGGTTTAAGTCCCGCAACCCTAAAAATGTGTGATGCAGTACTTGAGATCGGACTGGCGGGCACTAAGAATTCATTAAACGTTTCGAATGCATTAAGTATTGTACTTTATCAAGCTACAAAGGATCATAGGTCAAACAATGCCTAATGAGTTAACATTCAAGCCAATCGGGTATTTTTCAACCGAAGAAAAGGACCCCTACAATCTCCCCAGACAACCTGGCTTAACAGAGTATAAAAACCACGGGAAAGTGGTATTAGATAAAGAGATTTCTGCCAGTGCGATCGAAGACCTCGGGGGGTTTTCTAAAGTTTGGCTAATTTTCGCTTTTGATCGAAACACAAATTGGAAACCAAAAGTACTTCCGCCAAGAGGAAACAAAAAAGTGAGTGTCCTTGCGACAAGATCTCCCCATAGACCTAACCCAATTGGAATGAGCTGTGTTGATTTATTGGAAGTTAAGTCCAATGAAATCTTAGTCGGTTCACATGATCTTTTAGATCAAACTCCCATCTTAGATATCAAACCCTATATTCCTGAATACGATAGCTTCAGAGATGAAACAACTGGTTGGTTGGAACCCCAAGAGCAGTATGGGATTGAGTTTTCTCAAGACGCTAAACTCAAAAGCGAATGGATTGAGCAACACACACATCTTCCGATCCAGCAGACTATTGAAACTCAGCTAAGTACAGACCCCAAGAATTCTAAAAGAAAGCGTATCAAAGATTGCGGTGATCACTATGTGCTCTCAATAAAAACTTGGCGGTTTAAGTATCAAATAGAAGATAATAGAACGATCATTCTAGATGCCTCTAGTGGTTATTCAGAAGCTGAAATGAATGACCCAACTGATCCCTATCAAGACATCGAAATCCACCAAAGGTTTAAGTCAAAGTTCGCCTAATCGCCCTTATAAGGCATTTATCGGCCTATTCACGCATTTAGGGTCTATTCACCAGCAATTGATCTCCTAACGGTTTAGACGGGTTTTCAGTTCCAGTACACCACATAAGTATGGAGTCCCTTTTGCATTTACAGCCCGTGTGAGGATTCTGAGTTTAGCAATTCTAATTGCAATCACTTTCAACCTAGAGATATCTAGCGGTTTTGTTCGCTGTGAAGACTATTTTTCTAACCGATCGCTTAAAAACGAACTCGTCAAAAAAGTCGATCTGGTTCGCAGAGCAGTTCCTAGTTTCGTTAACCAACTGGACAATGAAACACGAAGCGTTCAATTTCCAAATCTTCTTCGATCAAAAATCAGGAGTCGCCAAAGAGCACAAATTACTGTTCTTAAAAAGTTGTTAGCCCAAATAAGAAGCCTTGGAGCACTTTGGACAAATGGCCCCGAAGGAGCCCTTAGCAAGGCCATACACACGCTAGAGCGAGTCTTTGACGAAAGCGAGCAAGAACATCCCCATAGAAACGACTCTCTTTGGAGCAAACATATCGACCGACTCTCTCCTAGAGACCTTGATGACATTCGATACAATTTAAACGGCCGAATGTTGAAGTTCGACTCTTTTTTGTTGGAGCTTCTTGTCGCGCTAAAAACACCTGGAATGGTAACTAGTCAAATCCATGTAAGGCAGATTCCTAATAGAGTTCCTTCTTTGGGAGATGAAATTTCACAGCTTGGCAGTTTTTCTAGTATTCGAAATAAAGAAATCGATATCCTTGCTAGCTCTGGAATGGATTGGATAGAAGTAAAGTCAGTTCGAGGTCAAATTGATGAATTTGACTTTTGGAATGAGTACGAAGAAAAATTTGAGAAACTTTCGATTTTTCAGACTCAAGCCAATAACTCTGGAATTCCAATCCAACAGAAGATTGTTTTTGTTGCTTACAATCTCGATTTTGTGCCGGAAAAACTCATTGAAGATCTTGAGAGCCTCGGATTTGAGGTTTTAGTGACTACACCAAGGATATTAGTTTCCACTCATGTGCTACAGGATTAAGTCTCTGTACTTATGAGACTTTCGACTGCTGGTGCTTACTGATCTGGAACTGAAACTTGCTTTTAGATCCATCTATAATAGTACAGTCACCGCCGAGAGTTTGTGCATAGGATTTCGCAAATGGTAGACCTAAGCCGGCTTTTTCTTCACCTTTGGTAGTAAATAAAGGTTCGAAGAGAACATCTTCTAATAGCTCGTCAAGTGGCTCTCCATTATCTTCGATGGTGATATTGTAATGGCTCGAGTCTTCATTAATCCCCAACTTGATGGTCCCGCCATCTTCCATCAGCGATTCAAGAGCGTTAATCACCAGCGTTGAAATTGCCAAAAACAAGTCTAAGCGATTAGCTTTTATAAACACAGATTGAATTTCGCAGTTGAATTCAAAATGAACTGGCTTTTTAACCGAATAGTTTTGGAAGGCCTCCATGATATCTCTAATCAAGTCTACCACGTTCACTTCCGCATTATTCCGGTGTCTATTAAAGAACTTTACAATCACTTCAGGCTGCCCCTGAGCTCTTAAGTGATCCATTATCTGCCCTAAAACTACAGATTGCGAAATCTTAATCAATCGAGCTCGTTCCATTTGCAGCTCTTTGTGCCAATACTGAGATTCGGTAAAATCCGTACCAGTAATTACCGCTTCACTACCGCTATTAAACTTTTGGGCCGTATGAAAAAATGTCTTGTCTCCATGTTCGATAATCTTAGTGGCCTTCTCATCACTCGACTCAAATAAGGTCTCAGCCAATTGCTTTAATCCCCTATCATAAATAGAACTACCGACGGTCTTAACTTGGCCCTCATCTTTTGGTACTGGTACAACACTTGAAAACCTTTTATTCGTACCTCTGTAATTAAGCTCCTCATCAATCCAACAAATTGTACCGGGAATAGAATCAATAACAGCGCGCAAACGCTCCTTTTCGATAGCTGTTTTCCAAAAGGACTGATTTTCACCTCGACAAATCTTATAGAGTACAAATCCATAGATAAAGAGAATCCCACCAATAGCAATGCCATGGGGACCACTGACGAAAATAATATTGGAGATCGTTGGAGGAGCTAAACCTAATACAGCGATGATCGCCGAAAGCTTAATTTTTGGTGAGAACTGAGTCGTAATTAACGTTGTGGAGATGACCGAAGTTAAAATTAAAACGAATGTAGTCCAACTGATCTCATAGGCATAGAACCCCCAAGATACGAAGCCCGACCAAACTGTCAGACTTGCAAACAAGGGGACCATCTGCAACCAAGGGTTTTTGGCAATTTTACCTATAAAACTATGAACGGCCGCGCTTACTAAGAAGTAGGCGCCTAATACAATAGTTAATGTCGGATACCTCAGGTCGATCGGAGTTGTCCAAACCAGGAGAGCATATTGTGCCAAAATGAACCAAGATAGAAGAACAGAACTCAAGGCGAGCCTCTTCACCAATTCTTGAGTGATTTCGCGAATAAAGAGTTTAGATGAAACTAAATTTTGACCATCGTTTAATACATTCTTCACCTTAGACTTTTCGAATTATTAAGCAGATTGCTTAACAAGTTCCAGACCTAGGTAAAGCAATTATTAAATAATTTCCACAAATTGGATAATTACCCGTTCCTGACCGATAACATCAATACTATGACAAACAAATTTTATTTTCTAATTTTAGCAGTTTTCAGTTTATTAATGCTTGGATGCTCAGGAAACGAAGGACAAGTTGATACCTCCTCCAAAGGCACGATAGATAACCCAAGCGATGGCAATGACCCGGGGAGTTCCGATCCAGATAGTGGTGGCGAAACACCTGTCGTTGGCGAAAAGCTTTCTTTTGAGGGTGAAATAACTCGAAGTTTTAAAGTCGATGACGACTATATGATATTTCAGAAATCTAAAAATGGTTTGAAAGCTCGATTTGCTAAAGTACTCGAAGGCAAAAAGCTTGATAGCAATTTTACAGAGCGTTTCAATGACTATCCAGTTGATAGTATTCTAGATGTCGAAAAAACTCCGTCAGGCAATTTTATTGTGGTCGGCGAATTTACTAGTTTCGGCTCCTTTGATCACGCCTATGTTACTGTGTTGAACTCAGATGGCTCTGTCGATGAGTTCTCTTCTCAGTTCTTTGCCAGTAAATTTGATGGCCCAGTATCGCGCGTGAAAATTATCGGTAAATCTCGAATCGCCTTTATTGGAGACTTTGCAACTTATGAGGACAAGAAGGCTCCTCGCATCCTAGTCACAGAATTAGGTGGTCAGCTAGCAAGCTATGTGGCACCGAAATCAGAAGCCGAAAGAGAGCCCGCAGCGGTAAAAGACGAGGATGAAACTCTAAGCCCTGAACTACAAGACATTCTTGATGACATCTCCGACGACGTTATTGATGCTCCTGAAAATTTGGCGGATGAAAAAGATGAAGTCGATCCAAAAGATGCTGGCGAAAAAGTCGCAGACGGCACTAAAGAAGATGATTCAGAAACCTTTGAAAATTTAGAAAAACTTCCAAAACTAGATGATATTGCAGACGACGTAAAAAAGAAAAAGAAGCGCCTCAAAAAGAAACTAGCTCGTTTAAAGGCAAAATACAAAGCACGAAGAGCTAAGATTAACAAAAAATTTAAAGAGTACAGAACAGACCTGAGAGCTGACCTGAAATCAAAACTCCTAGCACTTAAGGAGAAGGGCGTAGAAGATTTCAAAGCACTCAAAAAGGAACTCAGAGAGAAAGTAAAATCAAAAATCAGCAAAAAAAGAGAAAAGAAAAAGAAACGCAATGAGAAGCTCAAAGATCGCTTTAAAGCTGCAAAAGAAAAGTACCGCGATAAAATAAGGAGTCTGTAATGAGTCAAAAGATGGCTACTAAAACAATTATCCAGAGAGTCCTGGTAATCGCCCTACTTACAATTTTCGCTGGCACCGGTATTCTGGTTGCAAATTTCGAAACTCCGGGCGCAGATGAAGCAATAGACGGTGATGTTAAAAAGATCTCTAGTTTTAGTGACGGCTCGTTGCTGCTATTGGGTGACTTTAGTCACGGTCCGTTTATCAAACTCAATTCTGACCTTACTGTGGACGGAGACTTTTTGGCCTCATTTGACAAGGGCTACTTCAATGGCGACATTCATGACTTCGTTATCAACAAAGATGATTCGATTATAGTCGTTGGAGACTTCACAGTCGTTGATCAGTCGTTAACAGGTTCTATCGTTAAATTGAATAAAAATGGTGAAACAGATACTCAATTCATAAAAAACACCGGAACTGGTTTTGATGGGCCTCTTTATACTATTGCTAAAAATACCGCAGGTAAACTGGTAGTCTCTGGAGATATAAATAGCTTCAATGGCAAAGAAGTGAGCCGACTTGTATATCTCTCGCAAAGTGGTAAGGAGCCAACTTACAACGACAATTTCAAGCAAAAGATGGCCGTAAGAATTTTAGCATCTGATGATGGATCTATGCTTTTCTTTAATAAAGAGGAAGGCTCTAATCGAATGGTGTTGGAGCACTAAGAGTCATATGAACAACGAGAACTAGTTCCCGTTGTTCAGCCACCAAACCATGGCATCAAGCTTTTCGTTTGCGGTAAGACCGTCGTCGCGATCTAACTCTGCTTCAAGATACTTCATTGCTGGAATGTCCATGCGGATTGCATTTTCAATCGATGACCTTGATGCTCCAATCTTGTTTCCGTGACAAGCTGTGCAAGTAAATTGGTCGCTATATATTCTCTCAGCATCGATCGACTTAAGAGTTAGTCTTCCTTCGGTAGAATTTAAGTTATCTACAATATACTCCTCAGAGTCTAGTAGCTCCTGAGTGATCTCACAATCATAACTCTGACCATTTACCAATGGAAATGGTGATCTCGCACAATTTAACCCATTGAGACCTTCAGGCTGATGATTTGTATCGTCTTCATTTATAATTCTCAGAACCTGGCCGACATAAATAGTTCCTCGAGCAGGATCACCAGAACTTTGCAACCAACCATTGCTTCCCCAAACTTTACCGCCAGTTCCATCAAGAACTCGGTAAACGCGATATGACTTTCCGTCATCTCCGCCGCCTGGGTTAGAGTCGATAACTCCAACATTGCGAATGGCTCTGTATTCTCTTCCATTTTCAAAAAGAGCTACAACTTCAACAGCAGCTTCTCCCCAAGTTGTACACATAAGCTGTGCTTGGTTCGCAGTACCATTTTCATCCGTAAACGTTTGGAGATCACAATTTGCACCTTTAAAAACAAGATCCCAGCTCACGATGGCCTGACTCAAGTCAATGTCATTAAGTCTCAGGTTATATGTCGCTTCAGTTTCAAGAAGCTTAGAACCACCTACCACTGTCCAATCAGATGCAAAAAGCTGAATAGCTAGAGGGTTCGTATTCTGAGAGGAGTTATCTCCTTCATCCTTACCAATGAGTTCATTGAACTCAGCACAACCGAACATCCCAACTGAAAACACACAAACTAAAAGTATTTTTAATAAATTCATATCTCTCTCCTAGTTCGCCGTGAGCGCTTCAAAGGCCAACTGGATTTCAGTTCCAGGGTTAACGTTCGTTGAATTCAATATTATACTTCCAAGCTCAAGAGCACCTTCTAAACTACTTTCTGAAGTCCAAGCCGGTACGTCTGAGTTAACACCTCTAAACAAAGTAGCTGTATCTATCTGCTGTCCATTAATTACAATTGAAACATCTCTAACAATAATTGCATTAGGACCTGTTCTGATTCTTAAATTCGAAACCACATAATACCCAGCACTATCCGCTTCGATATCCATAAAAAGAAATGCTCCATTCAATGAACTTGAAGCAGGACTGACTTCAGAACCGAGGTTCCAAACCAAAGTATCTGAATCACCAAGATCGATATTCAGTGTTTTAGCTGCAGTCTGTGAACCGGCAGAAATACCAGATTGACAATTTGAAAGTGTAATCTCGTAGTTATCTCTCGCTAAAATTGCTTCGTCTTGAAGAGCAGCTCCAGTAACCCCAGGAGCGTGACTCGAACTTACAGCGTTGTTAAACACCTTATCAATTCCAGTAGATCCCATGGATTGAAACTCACCCCATGCAAATGAAGAACTTGATTCCGCGAAGCTCGTTTTACCGACACCTGTAGATGTATGGCAGCCAGCACAGTTCTTAGTAGCAAATGGATAAACATATTGATCAAAAGAAGTTTTTAAAGCTGTCGCGCATGCCGCAGTAAGAGCTGAACCACCTGCAAGAGCACCATCCGTATGATGCTTCGAGCACGCAGCGAGCATGCCTAAGCTCACTAAACTCGCAGATACAATCGTAATTAATCTTCGTAAAGCCATTTTCGTCCCCACACTAGCCTTCGAATTAAAACTTTGTAATGTAATCTAGCTCTTCACTACTGAAAGCTAGTGACCCTAAAATTTGCTCTGCCAATGAAACCCAATTTGCATCACCAGAGAATTTCAAATATCTATAAAATAGAGCAAATGTTGCGAATTCTGGAGAACCAACAGGAGTCTCATCAACCGCTGCTTGTCCTTGTCTATCTCTTCCTGTACCAAAAAGACCTAACTGAGTATCTACCGCAGACATATCTTGAGTTGGGTGATACATGAACATGAGTGCAGAACCACCAGAACCTCTATCACTGGCCCAATCATCACCGTAGTTATTACCACTACATCCAACCGCTCCATCAGAAGTTACAAAGATCATAAAAGGAACCTGTAAAACATCTGCAGTCCTAAGAGCGGCACCAATGATTTGCCCAGCAGCACGATCTCTAGGATCTGTTACCGCTACGCGATCATTATTGTGATAATCGAATCCACCGAGGTCGATTCCCGCCGTCGCAGTCCACCCTCTTGCTGCAGAGTTAATAATCGCTGCATAAGAATGAACAAGGTTATCGTTGGTAATAAAGTTTACGTTTGGACGATTAGTTCTTACATCAGCCCAAACCGTATTTAAACCTGGGTTAGCTGCATCGGTATATGGATCGACTGCAGGAGCAGGTTCCGATTTTAAACAATAGTTTTTGCCGGTTGCATCTTTAAACAACTGTGTAAATTGCTCAAATGTCCCAGTACCAGGTGTTGAAGCCTGAGCCTGTTGAGACGGAGTTAAACTCGCTAGAGTTCTAGCAATCGCAACTTTTTCGGCATCACTTAGCACGATATTTTTATTTGAAGGTGTTTCGGTAGCACCTGAACCCATTGCTCGATGAAGATCATCGATTCGATTCACAACTAGAGGCGCAATTGGTTGCTCGCGACCAGCGATATCTTGTCGAACACCAGCTAAGGTATTTGTATTTCTTGTAGATAAATGAGGATAAACTCTGTGTTTAATACTTCTTGTAGTGGCAGCTGTTTGGATGAGCCCCTGAGGACCAAACTTATTCATATCACCGGTATCATCCTGACTTCCTACACAGATGGCTGTAGCCGCTGCCTTTTGGCAGATAGCTGCACCAGCGATCTCACGGATTCCTCGGAATAATTGTCCACCAAGATTTTCATTGGCAGCATTTCTAACCGTAGGAAATGGATTGGCAAAAAGTGACGGATCTATATATCCACCATTCGTAAAAAGATCTGGGGCACCCGTTCCAAGACCAAGTCTTTCATAAGACGAAAGGTATTCGAGGTTTGCCTCATCATTAATAGTCGCTAGTGGTCGGCTAGGGTCAATCGCTCTTCGAGCTACAAAGTTACCACTCAATCCAGCTCCACCTGACAAATTGATATGTAAAAAACCCGGCCATTGTGTCCCAGACGTTAAAAGTCCGTTACAATCAATCGCTTGAGCAAAAACATTCTGAGATAAAAACGTAAGTAATGAAGGCGCTAAAATTGTAGCTGAAGCAGCCATCATTCCCGTCTTCAAGAAATCTCTTCTTGTCGTAGGACGATTGTGATCCGCGTGAAGGAAGATCTGATCTTCTTTAGCGATCTTTTTTAAATCTTTTTCTTTAATTTCAGAAAACTTTAAATTCTTCTTCTTGCCCATGACCTCGCCCCCTCTTACTGTCTCACGAAATCAAATGATGACGCCATCACCGTACATATGACCACAGAGGCTTTATATCCTCTGTTAGCGGCAGCAGATGTAGTTATTGGTGAAACAAGAGACATTATTTCGTCTTCTTCAGTCTGTCGAATATCTCGACCCCAAAGAGTACGACTTAATCTTTTAATAGCATTTCTGTATCTTACATCTTGAGAGTAAGCAGAATTGTAATTTGTAGTAGTAAACTCATAGTTTGCAGCAACTAGAGCCGCAGCTCCACCAGTCGGCGCAGCTGGCTCTAACCAAATACCTCGGAAGTAACTTCTAGTGTCTTCAACTTCATTATTGTCGATCGAAAGCTTCGATCGCTCTTGATCGTAGATGAGACTTTCGCACGCAGCTTCAGCAATCTCATTTAGTACGTTGAGATAACCACCAGTAACTGAATCAAAAGTCCCTGATTCAGAAAGTAGGATTCTAGCATCGCGAGCTCGGTCGTGAATGTTGTCGATATTTCCAGTATTGTTGATACCTAAACCAACAACTAAAGAGTTTGCAACCTGTTCACCGTGTATTACACGGTCAGTTTTATATGCAGAGGTTGGCAATGGAACACTACTTCTAAGTGCATCATTAGCTTTCTGCTCTGAACAAGCCATTAAAAATACTGTAGAGATACTGATAACTATAAAACTTCTCATAGCTCAACTCCTACACATTCCTTACGCATAGCTAGTTGCTTAAATGCGTAACTCAAATTTCTCTTATCTAAACGATCTAATTTCTGAGCAATAGCTAGAACAAGGTTCTTTTCTTCATCTCTTTGAGGCTCACGACCACAAGCTGTTCTAAAAGCTTGAGTCACCATACACTTGCCATAAGCATCACTTTCAGCAAGCATTTGAGCATATTGGTTCATGCCCTGACCTCTAGTAAAACCTCTGAATCCAAATCTTGCTGAGTTAGCACCATAGATAGCTTGGCTATCAAATGAGTCATCTGTCACAAGAAAGAATAAATCAGGCGTAGTATCGCGAGCTCTGTTCATCTTTCCTTGAATAGAAGTCAAACTATACTGATAGAAATTGTTATCAAAATTAACTCGAGCGAACGCGCCCCTCATAGAATCCATAGGAGCATGACAACCCTTACAAGTAATATGATACTTCTGAGGATCCGCACCTGGAGCTCTATCCACATCTCGACCAACAAATCTGTCACTTACTGTATTATCAGCCCACTCAGTAATTGGAGCACATAAGAAGTTTTGAAAGGTTTTTTCAACAAGTCTTCTATTAGTTCCTGCTACGGCATGTGCCATCATATAAGCACGAGAAGTGATAATCCCAGCAGGATCTACCGCCGGTCTAGCACGAGATTGATCAGAAAGATCAACGATCTGCTGACCATCTACTCGCTTTAAAACATGGAACATCGAAAGTTGAAAGTTCTTGATTTGCTCGTAATGACGATTACTTCTAAGCATGTCATTAACAACATTATTGCGATTAATCGAATTTCTTCGAGATACTCCTACTTTATTGACATCAATCATATAGTAGAAATTTCCAGTTATCATTTCAGCGATATCTAATCCATCACGAGTTGCACCAACTATAGTTGCAATACAATCATTAATATCTGTACGAAGAGTAGCATCTCTTGTGCAAATCTTAGCCGCCATATCTCTAACGCGAACATTATAGAAAAGTGGATCTGATATTGCCACATCAGCAGCTTTATCAACTCTTCCACTTCTAATATAGATTTCCATTCTTTTAAGTCTGTCATCGCAAAGAGGCACAACAGTACCAGTAAGAGACAACCACATAGCTCTTGCTTTTTGAATTTCTAAAGTGATTGGTTCGTTCAGATCTTCTATACAATTAGATGGAATGATCTGATAGGTTTGCGCATTAGAATCGTTCAATCCTAATAGAGTAGTCGCGATCATGCACAAAATTGCAATCTTCAAATAAGACACAATGACCCCCCAGACAATCTGATTCACGATGAATCAAGGATAGTAAGTGCAATCTGCCTACCAACTCGACAACTAACTACTTTGCATACAGCTGTAGAAATTCTGACAATGAAAACTTAATGAACGTTATGCGAAGCTTTGTGTTTTAAAAAGAAACGCCACTTAAACTTTGCACACTAAGTAGTGGATTTTATTAATAGAGATCGTCCCGATCCCCAGGCCAGAGGATCAGAAATTGTTTCATAAAGAAAACTTACCCAACTGATTTTGTTTGAATCTTCCAATTCGTTAAAAAGTTGATCATTCCCACCTAGACAAGGGTCTTGAGACATAATACCGAGTAGCTGAAGATCTGTTTTATCATGATACGAAAGCATCTCATCTAAAGTTACAAATGAACCGCGGAAGCTGCCATCTTTTGGATGAGATTTGTTCTGACCATGCGTCCACATATGGATCGCGTCCTCTGGGTTACTTGTGGGCCAGTTAGGGTACTTGTACAACATATAAGATACCAAGCCTAATCGACTTAGAAATGAGGTGAATATGAGGCCTCCCTTTTTGACTTTGGCCTTACACTTTTGCATCAACTCAATTTTCTCATTTTGATCATAAAGGTGATACATCGGCCCCATATTTAAGACAACGTCGAAATCACTATCATCAACCAATGAGCCAACATCTCTCGCATCGCCAAGAAGATTGGTAATATTATCTGATAAGTTATTTTGGTTTTTTATATCGATGGCCTCTGAATGTAGCTTTTCCGAAAGCTCGAGAGCTGTAACCTCATGCCCAAGGCTTGCGAGAAAAGTAGAGTAAAATCCAGAACCCGAACCAAGTTCTAAAACCCTGCTATTTTCTGGTATATGGTTCGAGAATATCATTTTAGTGATCTCAAACTCTAACTGCTGACTTTGCCAACGTTCTCCTTCGTGCTTTTGATCATAGTATTTTTTAATATCATTAATTGATTCGCGACCCATAAATACTTCCCAGAGAACATCTAACTAACTAGTCTCATTTTGATACAGATTCCCAAAGGTGTCATTCATTTGCTCAGTCAATGAACAACTGAATACACAAAAGGTCACTTTAGGTTATAAACCTGGTAAATCTTCATTCAGATCAAACCAGTTAGATATAAATGTACACAACTTTGCAATTACATTAAATATCCCCATCATCGAACGACAGAAAATATAGGGTGCGGGATTGCACTCTAAGAAATAAGGCATAAGCGAGAGAGAAGACCATAACATTCGTGTTATGGTCTTATTTTTTGGATCAATCCAACTCGACTTAAATCTGGGAGCGGAACGACTCTAATAAACAAAGGTTGGTTCTGGCTTAGGAAGTTCCTCAACGATCTCTTTGCGAAAGTTCGTACGAAACTTAATATAGTTATTTAATTGGTTTTTTTCTCGACCCAAAATTCTAAGGCGCTCATCCTTACGAAGTTCACCTTCGATACTGACATCATCAAGATCGATCTTCTTTCTCTGTGCGAAACTTGGGACAGAGAAGAGTAAAACAAGAATAAAAGAAATTAAAAGCCTCATAGATAAATACTAATAGAAGATTGATTGGTTGGGAATCAAGTTATCTGTATCCTTGATTCCCTTGATTAACTTTCGACTATTGTCCAACTAGTGCTGGAACTCGATAACTCGTATAAGCATCATAATCTAGATCCTGAATGGCACTTCCACCGCGAGCGTGCTGTAATTTCTGATATGAATAAAAGTAGTAACCACGAGAATTTGGATCGTCCTCTGGCACCGCTATATAATACATCAGAATTACATTTTCTCCGGCTTCATGGGCCAAGCCAGGTTTAGATCCAGCATTCAATGCTGATAAACCTCGAGTTGGATACAAAGCTAACTGATTCTGATCATAGGAATAACAGTTATCTCCTTCAGAGTTAACTCCAGTATAGAGCATAGATACATCGTAACTATGTTGATCAAATCTTTCCGGTGCCCTCGGGTGCCTATGTTCTATCATCAGCGTTTCACCAGTGATTCCTCCGGAAAATCTCTCGAGAATATTAAGATAGTTCACAGCAGCAGCACGAACACCAAATTGGAAAAACTCTAGTCCGTCCAAGAAGCCATCTCCATCAGAGTCCGGATTCTTTTGGTCAGCTGTTCCACCAGCTAAGTTCCTCATTTCCTCAGTCCACTGAGGAGTAGGTCCATTAGCATTGTTATCACTTAGAAGAACTTCCTCACAAGGAGTTAGCATATCGTGATCTACATCATCTTTATCTAGTGTACAATTTCCTAAAATATCACCTGTAGGTAACAGCTCAAATTTATACACAAACTTATCACTATAATCAGGATTGATTGAATTCCTGTTAGTTGGATCGAGCTGTCTTCCCTGCAAAGCATCTGCATATTGAGTATTGATCCATAATTCATCTTTATCGCATAGACCATCCGCATCTGAATCTACGTCGATGGAACCATCGAGACAGAATCCTGAATTTAGATTCACGATTGCCATTCTTTTAATGATCATTGGCTTTCTTCTTGGTCCAACTCTAATTTCATCAAAATCAAGAGTATTGCTATTTTCCATATTGGTGAAAGTTCCACCCCCAGCTTCAGCCATATAGCGAAGTCCTAGAGCCTCTTGAACAGTATCTGGTGCACCCGGCGTATAGAACGCAGTACTGAGAAAGATACGATTTGCTGCTACAGAAATAAGATCTCTAACTGCTCTGATATAAGGATCGTTCGGGTCATTCTGAACATAATCCACGTTTGTATCCGTAGGACGCCCATCAGACATAAAAAAGATATTATAGATTGAATCTTCTTGAGGGTTTCGAGTGATGTCTTCTTGTATGGCGAGACGAGCCAACTGCAAACCTGTTAAATATGGAGTATCGTTGTTGTCAGGCTCTCCTCGATATGTATTGATCGCTGTTTGCATCTCACCAGCTTCACCAAAAATTGGAACACCAGAAACAGGATCTACAATATAAGATTTAGAGTCTTGACCATTAAAGGCAATGAAACCCCACTTATAAAAGGCATCATTTCGATATTGATCAAGAAAGGCCTGAATATTATCACCACGACGAATATCATCTGGGTCGTTATTATTATTACTCCCAGACTTATCGATAATAAAAAGGATTTTATTATATCGCGTGAATCCTTCAACAGTGACACAGAAGTCTCCCTTAGACGAGAAAGTCTCTGCCTGCTGTAATCTATTTAAATTTACCTTTGTACAACCAACAGACATAACTGCAAGCATTAACAAAGTCGTTACTAATGTAAATCGCGCGAATCGTTCCTGTGATTTCACGAATTACCCCCTCCAAGTTTTCCTACATCTTGTTTTGCTTAGGTCCCCGCCTATTAGCAACTGATGCAGGACTGCGACGTCCGTTTTTCCGCGTTGTTTTAACGCTTCTACGTTTCTTAACCCCTCGTGACTTCTTTGAAGTCACCTTGCTGCTTGTTTTGACGTTCCTCTTGGAAGCAGTATTCCGTTTAAAATTAGTTTGCTTCCCAACCCGTCGTTTGGAAGAAGCGCGCTTCTTTCGTGAAACGATCTTCTTTATTTTTGTCTGGGTGGACTTGACCAAACGAGGATTGGGAGCAAACACTCGTAATTCTTCACCTTTGAAATCATCCATCTCTTTAGGAGCAATTGGCAGTAACAACTCATCTGCCATTGCAACTCCAGAAAATAGAAAACTTAAAAGGATAATAAACTTAAACAAATTCATATCAATTTCTCATCGCAGTCGTGCGTGAGCCTTCCCGTTTCTTTACAGCAAAATTGATTTCTAGCCACTGCTCGGTAATCAAGGCATTCATAACAGCCTTTACCTTTTCAACAGGCACTTTAACATCTGCCTGTATATTCACAGCACCTCTAAACTCTTTTTCGCCTTTGTCAGAAATTGTCTTCGCACGTACATACTTAAGAATTCGACGAACTTTCATTAATGTTTGTAGATCAGTATCTTCTATATAAATCTTGCGCCCAATTACCGTATCAGGCATCTCTAATATAACTTTATTTGGCATAACTGAAAGAAGGGGAAGCCCTTCTAACTGATGTGCGTTTTCTGCCTGAGGCAACTTAACTTCATCTTTTGGATTGAAGAATACGTCACCCTGTTCTGAGAAGTTCATAATCAAAAAGATTACGAGCATCGACAACATATCAATCATAGAAGTCAGCGGAAGAGGTGGCTGTGATTTTTTCATTTTCGCAGCTTCTCTTCTATCTCGAAGACCATCCAGATCATATTTTGGTCGAATATGATTCCCAGGAGGCATTATTTTTCTCTCTAATGAGCCAGGTAACTTAATCATTATTGTGTACTCACTCCAACATCTGGAAACCCACCGGCCACTAAAAGATCCATCATTTCGATCATCTTCCCGTAGTCAATCGAGTTATCACTAATCAAAACTACATCTTTTTTCTTAGGATAACGCTGCTTCCACATGGCTAATCTTTGTTTAATTTCATCTCTATCGAAATCTCTTACGACGAAAGGATATGGCTGACCATCTACATCGATCTTCATCTCAACCATCTTAGGTTGCATCAATACGGAGAGTTTGATTTCTTTCTTCTTGTCGTCCTTTGGTGGAGGATTATCAGCGGCTGTAACATTATCCGTCTTCGTCTTAAAAGACTCCAACTGATTCCAAGCAGCTGTGACAATAAGAAGAATCACCAGCATCGCAAAAAGGCCTATAAATGGTGTCAGATCTAAATCATCTGATGCTTTATTTCTAGCCAACTTTCTTCGCCCCTTTAATCTTTGCTTCATTTGCAATGATAAAGTTAAGCGTCGCAACACTTACTTCAGCAATATCATCTGAGATCTGTTGAGCTTTCGCACTCAGATAACCATATGCACCTAATAGCGGTATCGCAACAATCAGCCCACCTGCTGTTGTGTTCATCGCAATTGCAATCTGCGAGGTAAGATATGCACTCTTCTCTGATGCCGAAACAGTAGCAATACCATCAAATGCACCAATAAGACCAGCAACTGTTCCCAATAGACCGAGTAGAGTCGCTATATTAGCCAAAGTAGAAAGAAATCCGATTCTTTTTTCTAGGTTTGGTACTTCTCTAAGAGCAACCGCATCCATAGATGTTTGGACTTCACTTGCATCGCCACCATTCACAATAGAGCTTAAACCCGAGTGAATTATGTTAGTGAGCGGAGTTTTAACATTCGAAACTAAGGAAAGTGCCTGAGCAACCTGCCCTTTAAGAATGTATCCGTTTAGATTTGCTATCAACTGCCCTTTGCTAACTCGAGATGCAGCCATTAAAACCAGGTACCTCTCAATAGCAATAGCAATTCCAAGAACTGAGCATGCAACCAAAGGCCACATCCACATTCCACCTTGCGTAAATTTATCGCCAATCATTTCTAACATAATTGTCCACCCCTTTAATTATAACCGTCCGAATGGGAATCCAATCGATGGAAGTGTTGTTTCGCCATTCTTAGCTTTTGGAAACTTCATTTTTCTAAAGACTCCAAACACACATCGATTTAAATTATCTCCATTGCCTATTTTTGATTTCTTAACTTTTACATTTTTGGTCTTACCAGTAGCAGTGATTAACCACTCATATTCAACTCGACCCGCTAGATTCGGCGATTTTAACAAAGCAAGCTCGTAACATCTTTGGATATCACCCAAATATTGCTTAACTACATCCATAACTTGCTTGCGAGTAAGGCCCTCTTCTTTGCCCTCTGCCATTTCATATAATTTAGGTGCGCCCACGACCATTCCAGTAACACCTCTAGAACCTGCAGATCCTTTTACACCCTGAACACCATAACCAGTGCCAGATCCAAATCCTTTACCTTTGGTGCCGACCTTTTGAAGTCCACCAGCAGTCAATCTACCAGACTTGCTCTTAAGAGCTCCGATTACTGAATTCGTTTTAAGGTTACCTTTGGCTCCACCAGCGTTTTTATTGATGTTGATAGCAACTGGCTTATCCACATTAGCCAAACTTCTCGAACTTTTAGTCACTGCGCCGAGAGCAGCTAAAACACCAACACTATCCATAGCCGGACGTGGTCGCTTTGATTTTGAGCGCTTCTTATTTTTAACAACTTTATTCTGAACCTTATCTACTTTAGCTACGCGTTTTTTAACTGTAATTTTCTTTTTTGGCTTTTTAATCTTTTTCTTAGCAATCTTCTTGATTTTCTTTTTGATTTTCTTTTTTGGTTTCTTTTTAGCAACAACTGGCTTCTTAGGAGGCTCAGGCTTTTTCACTACAGGAGGAGGAGTCGGTTTCGGAGTTGGAACCGGCTCAACCTTCTTTTCAGGCTGAATGACTATTTTTGCAAACCGAGGAGGCTCTTCTTTTTTCTTCTCTTTAGCCCCTGGTGCTGCAATTAACGCAAGTATTAGTAAGAAAGCATGTATAATTGATGACGTTAACGAAAACTCTTGAAACCTGAGATCACCAGTAGCCATTTTTCCTTTGAACAACTTCGGAGGAGCTGGAGCCCATCTCAATTGAACATAGAAATCATCACCAAAAGGAATTCTTAGAATTTCATTTTTATTCAAGAAAAAACATGCATTCGGACCTTTTCTCTGAGCTTTCATAGTCAGAAGAAGATCTTGAAGAGAAACCTGAACTGAGTCTTTTTCTACGGTCGCACCCCAATTTTCTGGAACTGCACACTGTAGTATCTTTCCATTAAAGAATCCGATATTGATTTTCTTAGGTAGAACATCAACATTTAGTCCATATCCTGAGTCATTTGCAGTCTTTAGTGTAACTACATCTCCTGGATAAAACTGCTGAGACGAAAGTAACTTCCCTCTCCAAAAAACCATAGCCTCAATGACTTGGCCATGTTGAGATTTTAAATCTAAAACTTGTCCTACCTGAACTTGATCCATAGCATCGTCTACAACGGGACAATTCTTACCAGGACGCCATCCCGATCTCTTAGTAGATGCTCTTGAACTGTCTATTACAGTTCTCTTGAAAGAATCATTCGAAACATTCTGTCGATGAGCTTCTAACGACGGGTTCACAACCGTACGACCATCTACAACTGTTCTCTCTACTGATGTAGATGTCAAAGTAGGTTCGGCGAGTTCAGTTTTTTGATCGTCATACACATCTTCAGCTCCCTGGCTTGCAGAGACAAACTGAAGACTGATTTCACCATATGAGATTTCAAACTTATTAATAGGATTTTTAGCAGAAGGATCAAAGACGTTATCGATGAGGAACCATTGGTTGGCCTCTTTAACGAAAAAGTAATCGATAATTTGATAGTCTTCACGAATAGGGACATAGATATCGCATGTGGGTTCGTGTCCAACACGTACCTGTGGCTTTGTAAATTCTTTTTCAAAAATAAGGTTCTTTTCGTGATACATGCGCACCACGAGCCGTAACCCCTCAACCATATGAGACATTAGTCCACCCCTTAGAGAAAGTATCGGACGACAGTCCAGAA
>CAZFYV010000014.1:0-25468 GCA_964523195.1 uncultured Pseudobdellovibrionaceae bacterium | reverse complement strand
AGTCCTAAGACCTGCCAGAGAATTAAAAGAATATCACCACCAAGTCTGAAAGCTCGAAATTCTTGAGTAGGGGATAATTTATCTCCGATGATATAGAACATACAGCAAAAGCTAGTAATAAATAGCAATGTGACGATCATTGGGCCTTGGAAAAAGCTAAAAACCGGCATCAATACCAATAGAGTTGGAAGAGGAGTTCCGAAAAAAGTTTTTAATAGTTTAGAGGCCTTTGTGGATTCCACTCGGAAATGCTCACTTGAGAAAAGCCATCCCATTTTTTGACGATGTTTTGTACTTGGAGTTATCCATTCAGACATGGAGTAATTAGAACAATGAACTTGGTTGGTATCAATGAGAATTAGTAGAATTAAGCGAATACTTTTTATTGCGAACTAAAATATCGTTGTACGCTTGAATTGTAGAGTTGGTCATTTTATCAAGATCGAAAAGGTTTACGACTTTATTTCTAGCTCGTTCTCCCATCTCTCTGGTGGGGATTTGATTTGAAAATATACTAATCAGTAGGTTTGATAGCTCTGCATAGTCAGCTGGTCTAATTAAAAAGCCATCCACAGAGTCTTCGACGACTGTCGAAATCGCGCTAACTTCAGATCCAATGACGATCTTTCTTTGGGCCATGGCCGCTAGGAGAGAGGGTTCTAGTCCGGTTGTTCTAGAGGACAAGTTCACGAAAACATTAGCTATTCCTAAATAATTAGGAATATCAGAGTCTTTGACTGCTCCCACTAGTTTGACCTTTGATCCCAGAGCGAGTGAAAGCATTTCGTATTCAACATGTTTAAAGTAGGGGCCCGTGCCGATTATTATGAGTCTTGAGCTTGGCTTCTTTATAGCGAGCTTTTGAAAAGCTGATAAAACGTTAACGAGTTCATACTTCTCAGTCATATCCGAAATGGTAACCACAACTTTGGCGCTCTCAGAAAGACCGATATCTTTTTTGAATTGGTCCAAAGACTCTTGGTCTCTTAGCTCCAAAGGCTCTAAACCATAGGGAATTTGGTAAGTTTTTAGTTCGGGGTAGAGATAATATCTTTCTAGGACTATCTGCTGTCTGGGGGTTGTTACAAAAACACCGTCAGCAGTTTTTAGTAGTTTACGATCGTTAGTGAGGTAAGTGCTCATAAACTTGTATGCCACAGCTAAACTCGTGTACAGAAGGGTTGGTATAGAATCTTGAGCCATGCCCAAGAGTGAAAATATCTGTGACATCTGCGTACACTCAGAATCGTAAGCAACACTTATCCCGAGGTCTTTTTTATTCATTCCTATTGGAAGGCAAGATGAATCTAAACCATGAATGATATCAAAAGCTTGTTCTGTGTGCAGTTCTCGAATCTTGTTTAATAGCTGGCGATCATAGTAATTCGACCTTTTTTCAGAATGACGTTCCCTTAGGTATACAATTCTAACTTCTGAGTTTTCGTAATTGAGTTCATTTCCTGGTGCTTGATCGCTGACAATTGTTACCTTATGACCGAGTGAAGCGAGAGATTTTGCTACAGGCCAAAAAAAGCTTCTGCCCACATAGGGTCCTTCGACAAAAAATCGACGAGATACAATGCAGATATTTAGGCTCTTCGGTAATGGTGGTTTAGGTTTGAAAAATTCCAGTGCTTACTCCAATGGACCTATGTCTAGTTTTGCTGGCCGTATGCATTTGAATAAATAATAATAGATTTTCAAAAAGTATTCAAAACTGTTTAAGGGGTTGGGTTTATTAAATTACTAGAACTCGAGAGTGTATCGAAGTCGTTTTCTAACAAAGTAGTACTAGATGAGATCTCTCTGGATGTTAAAGAAGCAGAGATATTTGTTTTAATCGGTGGCTCTGGTAGTGGAAAGACAACAACTTTAAAATTAATGAACGGCCTTTTGAAACCTGAAAAAGGTCGAGTTTTGTTTAGAGGAAAAGATCTCTCGGAATTGGATATTGTCGAGCATCGAAGAAATCTCGGGTTTGCGATTCAAGGCTCGGGTTTGTTTCCTCATATGAAAGTGATCGATAATCTCTCAATAATTGCGAAGCGACTGAAGTGGACTTCAAAAAGAATAAAAGATCGAGCAGAAGAGCTCATGAATCTCGTAAATCTCGACCCTGCATTGACGCTCAAGAAATATCCCAGACAGTTAAGTGGTGGACAACAACAGAGGGTTGGAATTGCTAGAGCCATTTTTTGTACGCCACAAATGCTTTTGATGGACGAGGCTTTTGGAGCGCTTGATCCGATTACTCGAAAAGAAGTGCAAAATGAGTTTTTGAGACTCCATGAAAAACTAGGGTTTACGGCAGTCATTGTGACACACGATCTTTCGGAGGCCTTTAAGCTTGGGAGTCGAATTTGTCTGCTAAATCATGGACGAGTAGAGCAAACAGGTTCTCCCAACAGATTACTTCTTAAACCAGAAACTGAGTATGCAAAAAGTTTTATTAAAGACCACTCTCCAGGTCAGGTCCTGGAAGATGTGAGTTTGTATTCTGTAATCAATAATGACCTTTACTACGCAACTAAAAATAGCGATGGTTCATTTAATCTTAAATATATGAGTGATAGTGATTATTCGGAAAACGCTATCTCATACGAAAAAATGGTGGAGATCCATAACAAACATGGCCAGTCATATATCTACTTTACTGATCATCAAAATCAGTTCATGGAACTTTTTGATATAAATGCAAATTCCAAAGTCAGTAATTCTGAGTATCAAAAACTGCGTACCGATCAATCCTTTCTAAAGGGCTTGAACTCGCTCATTGAAAGTAAGTACCCCGTCGTTCCGATTGTTAATAAGTCAGGTGAGTTGAAAGGAGTATTTAGTGAAGAAGCTATTAGCGCTCTTTAGTTTGATAGTTCTTTTCTCTTGCAGTGCTTCAGCTGAGAAGTCGGTAAGGGTGAGTAGTAAGGTCTTTACCGAAGGATATGTTTTAGCTGAAATCATTTCTCAGCACCTTGAAAACCGTGGAATGGATGTAGATCGTAATTTTGGTCTACAAGATCGAATTGCCTACGCTTCGCTGTTGAGTGAGTCCACTGATATGTATATAGATTACTCGGGCACACTTGCAAAAGTGGAACTAAAAGCACAAGCCAAAATGACTTTTGACGAGGTGGCCAGTGCTTTCAAAGAAAAAGGAGTTCTCTTTTTTAGCCCCTTTGGATTTTCCAATACCTATGCTCTCGCCATGAAAAGATCATTTGCCGAAGAAAAAGGTATTAAGAAAATAAGTGACCTTAAGGGTAAAGACTTGAGAGTTGCTTTTTCTCCAGGGTTTGCAGAGCGAAATGATGGTTGGTCATCAATCAAAAACGCTTATGGAATCGATTTCAAATACGAGATTATTGATCATGGGCTTCTCTATAAGGCGGTATCGTCAAATGCCATGGATCTCGTCGACGTTTATTCAACTGATGCGAAGATTGGCAAAAACGATATGGTCTTACTTGAAGATGACTTGAATGTCTTTCCTGCTTATGAGGCCGCAATTGTAGCAAGGGTGGATCTAAGTCCAAAAGTTGTTCAGCATTTGAAAGATCTAGAGAATACAATTGATACAGATCTAATGATGAAAATGAATGGGAAAGTCGAATTTGATAAGATGACTTTCTGTAAAGTTGCTAGCGACTTTTTGTTTGAAAAGGGTTTGGCCAAAGAAGAGCGAGACTGCGGAGGCCGGATCGATGTTGCTGAAATTATGCAGCAGACTTGGGAAACTCTTTATCTAACTTTTGTAGCTCTATTTGGTGCGATTTTGGTTTCGATTCCGCTGGGAATTATTCTCTATAGAGTAGACCTTAAATGGTTAACACAACCTGTACTTGGCCTGTCTGGGATTTTACAAACGATTCCTTCGTTAGCACTTTTATTTTTTATGATCCCCGTTTTTCAGCAAACCGGTCCATTGCCAGCAATTGTTGGTCTGTTTCTTTATAGTATCCTTCCAATATTGAGGAATACTATGACGGCTCTGACTAGTGTTGATCGAAAATTAGTTGAGGTAGGGGTGGGAATTGGTCTCACCCGAAATCAAGTATTGGGTCAGGTTGAATTGCCGATTGCAGCACCTGTTATTTTAGCAGGTGTTAGAACTGCTGCAGTTATTAGTGTAGGAACAGCCACTTTTGCAGCATTTATTGGTGCTGGAGGCCTCGGAGAATCAATAGTTCAAGGTTTAACTATGAATGATAATATGCTTATGCTCCAAGGTGTTATTCCAGCATCTATTTTGGCGATTACAATTGAGCTGATGTTTGAATTTATTGAGAAGCAGTTCTTTAGTTATTCCCAGGTTAAAGCTTAAAATTCTGAATAGAGGCGACTTAGGGCATTTTCTTGAGCGTTAAGCTGTAGGTCTTCAACTTCAAAACTTTGAGACGTCCATGAGTTTTGATCAGCTATTAATTCAGGGATTTCTGAAAGGGCACAAAACTGCTCAATAATCTTTTTTAGTGGTGAGGTGTTGGACAGATCAGTGACACTCGTAAATTGAACTTGAGAGGCAAAAGATTTAGCTGAAATCGGATTCCATGATTGGTGAATTTGAACTCGTCCTCCAAAAACCCAGGTATTTAAAAAGTTTTGTAGTGTTCTTAACTGTGAGTTCTTTTGTTGAAGTTCAGCCCCAGTGATAAGTAAGTGCAGTTCACTTCGCTCCGAAAGAATAGGGTCGTATTTTTTGAGTAGCTCTGGATGACTAACGATTTCTTCTAGTTGGTTGGGTAGCCAAATATACTGATGAGGAAGCTCAATTTCAAGCTTACGAGTGGGGATCAAAGAGATAAAACTAAAGCTAGGATCAAGTTCTTCGATTTTGAGGTTCGGATTGAATCTGTTGGAAAAAGATCGTCCCTTAGTGATATCCCTCGAGTTAAAAGTTAGAAAATCCGAGTTTCTAGCCAGGTTCATTAATAGGCCCTCTGGAAACTTCTCGATATCACTGATGCTCGTCACAAACTTTGTTGAGCCAAGTAAAGGTTTCACCGAACTAATCAGGTTGAAAGCTCCTAGAGTTTTTTTTGAAGGTCCTTTCCCTGATGGAAAAATGTGAATGGAGTCTGGTCGATATTGAACAAGGAGAGGAACAATTCGGCTTGTTTCCCAAAAGCCCCAGTTTTTAAAACTCTGTAGTAATTCCACTTTATCAGGCAAGGGTGGAGGTGCTTGGTCTGGAGTAAAGCTCGTCAAAATCTGTACTTGATGGCCCAACTGGCTCAGTTCAATGGCGCTAGAGTAAGCCAGTAATCCATTTGTCGCTGACTGGGGAGGGAATCGGTCTGTGATAATTGCAATTTTCATAATCGTAGATCTTGAAGATAAACTTTAAATTTAAAACTACCAGAATCTAGAGTTAGAGGACAGCCAAGAGATCATCAAGGATTTCTCTATTGGCGTCAGGAATATCCATTGTTCTCAGATCTTCAGGGTCAATCCACTTAATCTGGGTGTGGTGGACGGTCTTTGGCTCGCCTTTCCAGTAGAGAACTTCATAGAAAACTAAGAGTATAGCTACGTCTCCATAGGAGTGGGTGCTAGTGAGTTTGAGTTCCCCGATCTCAGCTTCTATTCCAAGTTCTTCTTCTAATTCTCTCTTCAGAGCGGCGGGAGGCTTTTCGTTGAGCTCGATTTTCCCACCTGGAAATTCCCACTGACCAGCAAGAGAATGCCCCTCAGGTCTTTGACCCACTAAGACTTTGTCCCCTTTTTTAATTAAACCCGTGACAACGGGTATCCATACTGGTCTTTTGGCTGCCATTTGTATAACGATAGATCAGTTTAGAATGCTTGTCATGGAGGCGTGAATATGACCCAGGATACCATAGATTCTGAAGTTGCTGCGAAGGCACAAATGTGTGCGGATCAGGGGTGGCGTGCAAACCTCACTTTTAAATCTGGCGAAGAGTATCGGGGAGCCTTTATAACCGCTGCTGACTTTGAACAGGGTGTAGTTCAAATGGAAAGAATCGGTGATCGCAACATTGAGCCGCGGCTTATTTGGCTTAAAGATATTCAAAAATGGGAGCCCGATTGGAGCGAATAGCTTCTAAGCTAATTTATTAATTCTTTTTTAAGATGTTGAGAGTAAATAAGCGAGTTTTCTCTTAATTTTTATTTAGTGCCTTAGCCATATCTTGAAAAAACCATGGTCCTTTAACCACCAGTGCAGAATAGACTTCGACGAGATCAGCTCCGTTTGCAAGTCGCCAACGAATATCATGTTCGTCCATTATTCCACCAACAGATACGATGAGTTTATCACCTTTTCTCTGTCCCAAATGATCAGCTGCAAGCTTAAGTTTTTGTCGAGATAAATCTTTTAGAGGAGCACCTGAAACTCCTCCTTCTGTAGGGAAGCTCAGTTGTGGTGCTCTCGAAAGTGTTGTGTTTGTGAGAACCCAACCATCAACGCCACAAGAATGGGTGAGATCGATCATCTTTAAAAAATTCTCTTCCTCTTCGTCTGGACTAAATTTAATGAGAACAGGTTTTTCATTAGCCTCGCCAAGGCTTGGTCGAGAATTCAAAATATTTTCAATGAATCTTTTCAAATAGTCCTCTGTTTGAAGCTCTCTTAATCCTTTGGTGTTGGGGCTACTAATATTGACGACGATTCCATCGCAAAAATTATAAACACCTCTTAGGCATGTGATGTAGTCGTTGTCGGCAGATTCATTTGGTGTATTTCTATTCTTCCCAATATTGATGAAGATGGGCACTGGACGCTCTTTGAGTGCTTTTAAGTTTTTAATTAAAGACTGTAATCCGTGATTAGGAAAACCCATTTTATTCCACAGGGCTTCATTTTCCATATCTCTCTTAATAATCGTTCCGGGATTAGGGCCTTGTGCGAGTGGTGTAACAGTTCCTAATTCCATAAAGCCAACACCAAGTCGTGGCCAGGCTTTAGCGCAAGCTCCGTTTTTGTCAGCTCCGCCAGCTAAGCCCAGTCGATTAGGGAAGTGTAAGCCGCGCCACTGTAGTGGATTCCACTCAGGAGCCTCTTTAGGCATAAACTTAGAAAGCCCCCGAATACCAATGGGGGCTACGTCATGTGCGAATTGTGTCGGTAAGAGAGTCCAAAACTTCATGGACTTAACTTATCTTGGATAGAGGCCTCGAAGCAACATTGCTTTTTCAAGACGACGAGTGGCAACAGCCATGGCCGCGGTTCTCATGTCGACTTTGCGCTCTTTTGAAAAATTCCAAACTTGATCAAATGCTCGGGTCATAACCTTTTTCATATTCACATTGACCTGTTCTTCATCCCAGAAATAGTTCCCGATATCCTGAACCCACTCAAAATAAGAAACGACAACACCACCACCGTTGGCAAGAATATCTGGAACGATGATGACACCATTTTCATAAAGATAATCAGTGGCTTCTGCGGTGACAGGACCGTTTGCACCTTCAACAATTGCTTTGGCTTTTATCTTTTTCATATTGTCTTTGTGAATAGCGCCGTCGAGAGCACATGGTGCTAATATATCCACATCGAGCTCAAGGAGTTCTTCGTTGGTAATGGCGTCTGCCTCAGGATAGCCGGCTAAGACTTTATGCTCTCGAATCCACTTATCAACGTCTTCGATATTGAGTCCACCTTTGCGGTAAATTCCACCACTAACATCTGAAACGGCTTCAATTTTACAGCCAAACTCTGTGGCTTTGTGGGCAGCGTGGGACCCCACGTTTCCATAACCCTGAATGGCAATAGAAGTATTAGACATCTTCCAATTCATTTTAGAGCAAACTTGCTCAGAGACATACATGACCCCATGGCCAGTTGAACTGTTTCGGCCAAGAGATCCACCAATCTCGATGGGTTTTCCTGTAACAACACCGGGCTGTGCAAATCCACTTTCTTGAGAGTAGGTATCCATCATCCAAGCCATAGTTTGTGGATCTGTTCCCATATCTGGCGCAGGAATATCTTTGGTAGGACCAATAAAAGGGCCTAGCTCTGTAGTAAATCGACGGGTCAAATTCTGTTTTTCAGTTCTTGAAAGTTTTAGTGGGTCAACTTGGACACCACCTTTGGCTCCACCAAGGGGAAGATTCAAAAGTGAGTTTTTGAATGTCATAAGTGCTGCTAGTCCCGCAACTTCACTGGCATCCACGCCCGGATGATAACGAATTCCACCTTTGTAAGGCCCTAGAGTTGCATTGTATTGAACTCGGTAACCAGTAAAAACTTGAACTCTATAGTCTTCCATTCTTACCGGAATACTTACCATTATGACTCTTCTAGGCTTTCTCAATCGTGTAAGAACATTCGGGTCGCAACTAATTAAGCCGGCTGCTGATTCGAGTGAATTTAGAAAGTTCTGAAATAAGGGTCCATCAGTCACATGATCCATATCTGGCCTCCGCTAAGCGCAATATCACCGAAGAATTTGCCTAGAGCATGTATCACGGCCCAAGGTGTGTGCAAAGCCTTTTTCAAGGCAATTCCGGTACTTTGCTTATTTCTAATACTGATCGTTATAATTTAATAACACAAGTTGAACTCGACTGATTTTGCGCGACAGGGGAATATTTCAAAGGTGGTCGAAAGTTGACAATACTTTAGGAGGGTGAAACAAAGAATCATGACTTTTTCCTTCTCAATTACTCGAAATCAGCTGGAAAAATACATTTCGCAAATGCAGGGCAAATCAGTTCTGATTATCGGAGATGTGGGTGTCGACGAATATGTACTCGGAGGAGTTAAACGCATAAGTCCCGAGGCTCCTGTTCCTGTTTTAGAGGTGGATCAGGAAGAAGCTCGTCTGGGTCTTTCTGCCAATGTTGCTCAAAATGTAGCAAGTCTTGGAGGAACCCCACTTTTGCTGTCTGTGGTTGGGCAAGATTCTGGTGCCGATACTTTGGCTAATTTGCTTCGAGACAACTCGGTATCTCCTGATCACTTGGTCGTAGACAAAAGTCGTCCTACAACTCGTAAAATGCGAGTTATGGCTCAGCATCACCATCTAGTTAGAGTTGATTTTGAGCACCGAAAGTTCATCGAAGAAAGCATTCAAGACGAGCTCCTTAAAAAGTATGAGAGTTTGTTAGCTCAGGCCGATATTGTCGTTCTTCAAGATTATGCCAAAGGTGTTGTTACCGAGCGCGTAGCTAGGGGTGTGATTGAAAAAGCCCATGCGCAGAACAAAATGGTGTTAGTCGATCCTCATAGGTCTTCTCCGTTAAGTCTTTATGAAGGGGCTGACTTAATGACCCCTAACCATGATGAATCCTTGGTTTTGGCGGGTTGGGTTCTAGACGATTTACGGGAAGACCCTGATTACGTCGACAAAGTAGCTGGAAAAATACTTGAACAGATAAAAGGGCAAAATGTGGTCATAACCTTGGGAAGTAAGGGCATGAAGCTCTTTGAAGGTAAGAACACCCATCACCTTCCTACTTTCGCTAGGCAAGTTTTCGATGTAACTGGAGCTGGTGATACAGTTATCGCAAGTTTAGCCTTGGCTTGGGCGTCCGGCCTAAGTCTCCAGGACTCCTGTATCATGTCCAATTTGGCAGCCGGCGTAGTCGTTGGAAAAGTAGGCTGTGTTCCTTGCCCAGCTGATGAGTTAGTTAGCTACTATGATCGAATCTCTGAATTCACAAAAAAGTAAGTAACTTTAAATACTTGTAGTTTATGAAGCTATTTTGAGTTTAGAGCTTTTAGGTATTTGGTGCTCGATTTTTAAGCTTCTTTATGTTAATGTCTCCAGCCTATGACCGAAGAGAAGAGCCCCAAAAAGACTAATTTCTATGGCCTTGAGGTTGATGACCTTAAGAACCTACTCAAGGATCTTGGTAAAGAGTCCTACCGAGCTCAACAGCTTTACAAATGGGTCTACCAATCTCGTATTCAAGATTTTGAAGAGATGACAAATCTCTCAAAGGTTTTTCGAAAAGAACTCCCTCAGTACCTGAGTTTTGATTTACCAAAAGTTGTTGAGCACTTGAAGAGCAAAGATGGAACTCAGAAATTCCTTTTTGACATTGGTGATTTCAAAACAGTTGAAGCAGTTTTAATTCCTTCGGATGATAGACTTACTCTTTGTATTTCATCTGAAGTGGGTTGCAATATGGCTTGTAAGTTTTGCTTTACCGGTAAACAAAAATTAAAGCGCCGTCTTGAAACCCATGAAATTGTCGGGCAGTTTATGCAAGTGTCTGACAGGTTGGAAGAAGGTCAACGCATTTCTAATATCGTCTTCATGGGAATGGGCGAACCCCTGGATAATCCAGAACCAGTGTTTAAGACTATTAAGGTTTTGCATTCTCCTTGGGGAATGAATTTCTCAAGACGAAAAGTTACAATTTCTACTTCTGGTTTAGTCGATCAGATTCCTTTGGTCACAGAGTCGGGTGCAAGGTTAGCCGTGAGCTTAAATGCTCCTAATGATGAGATTAGAGATTTCATTATGCCAATCAATAAAAAGTATCCACTTGAAGTTTTGATGGAAGCTTGTCGTGAACACGCGGTTAAAGCGAAAGATCGAGTGACCTTTGAGTACGTATTGTTAAAAGGCGTAAATGACTCTATCGAACATGCTCGTCAGGTCAAAAAGTGGATCAAACGTGTTCCTTGCAAAGTGAATCTTATTCCCTTCAACGAGCATCCCGATGCTGATTTCCAGCGATCTGAAAGTAGTGTGGTCTATAAATTCCAGCGCGAACTGTTGAGCACTGGAGCCCATGTGACCATCAGGCGTACGATGGGCCGCGATATTTTTGCTGCCTGTGGGCAATTGACTTCTCATTATGAAGACCATCCAAAACAACAAGACGTCCAAACCGGTATCCTCGGCTAAGCAGCTCCTATTTGAGCTGATATCTGCGTTGGTTCGTCGTCGCAGTATTTTTCATACAGCTTCCTTCTCCCGCCTTGATATCAGCGCAAATAGGAACTGCTTAGTAGTCCTTAGAGTTACCTTTTTCTTTGTTGCTGCGCTCTCACCGTACTTTTTGTACTAGTTCGAGCTTGCGCCGCGAAAAAAATAATTCTAAGAACTACTATTGATTGTTTTAAATACTCAAGATTAAGGGGAAACCATGTCACAAATTCTCGTGGTAGGTAGCTTAGCCTATGACACAATTTCAACGCCTGAAGGAAAAGTCGACCGCGCTCTCGGTGGATCAGCGAACCACTTCTCTCTTGCGGCAGCTCAGTACGCTGGGATTCGAATTGTTGGTGTTGTCGGTGAAGATTATCAAGACTCTGATATTCAGAAACTAAAGTCTCGCAATGTTGATACTGAAGGTCTACAAGTTAAGCCTGGTAAAACGTTCCATTGGGAAGGTAAATACGAGGGTGATCTTAACGAAGCTCAGACTCTTGCTACTGAACTGAATGTGTTTGCCGATTTTAATCCAACACTTCCTGATAGCTACAAGAATACTCCTTATGTATTCCTAGCGAATATCGATCCAAAACTTCAGATGGAAGTTCTAAATCAAGTTGAGTCTCCAAAGTTTGTTGGTTGCGATACTATGAACTTTTGGATTGAAACTAAGAAATCTGATCTTCTCGAAGTGCTCAAAAAAGTTGATGTTCTTATGATCAATGAAGGTGAAGCAACTATGCTCACTGAAACGGCTAATGCAATTGCTGCCAGTGAAGAGATCATGAAAATGGGGCCAAAAGCTGTTGTTGTAAAACGCGGTGAGTACGGTTTTGTCTTAAGATCTTCTGACGGCTACTTTATTCTTCCTGCTTTCCCAATTCCAATGGTGGTTGATCCTACCGGGGCTGGAGATTCTTTTGCTGGAGCCTTTTTTGGTTATATGGCGAAAGCAGATAAAGGTTTCGATTTAGAAACCATCAAAGATGCTTGTATCCATGGTGTGCTTATGGCGAGTTTTCAAGTTCAAGGATTTGGATTAAGCCGACTTGATGAACTCACTCAGGCAGATTTTGATGCTCGCAAAAAAGAGTATCTTGGAATTATTGCCCACTAGATTTCAATTTTATTGAGCGAAATTAAGTAAAAACCCTCGGTCTAACCCGGGGGTTTTTGCGTTAGGACTAAGGTGAGTAGGTTATTGTTTGCTTGGCTGAACGACTAGAGATCGAGCTAGACTTTGCCGACCTTGGTCTTGAAGTGTCTCATTATGGTGGTCTAGATCAGCACTTTTTTGCCCGTCAAGTTTAGTTAAACGACTGTCTCGTAAAAGAAATTCGCAGATTTTCCGAAGAGTTATATGAGGATGAGCAAGAAAAGAAACGACAAATCAGTATCTGAGGATCTGATTGATTTCATGCTAGAAGATGATGCCCAGGGTAAGGGTGGTGGTCGGCCCGCAGTGGAAGACCAAACCAACACCTATGACCCTGACGTGGATTCTGTACGAATAGATCAAGCATCGGCAAGTGGCGATGATGATCGTACCGCTGTGCTCCCTCCAGATAACGACGATTATGGTAGCAGCAAACCAGCTGATGCAACTCAACGAATAGACGATTCAGACGAAACAGATCACTCTGCGGAGACCAAAGTTTCTTACGGCGTGCCATCCTCAAGAATGCCGGATAAAACTGTAGCTCCTTCTTCCATGTCAGGTGGAGGCGCGGTTTATACATCTGCAGAAGCAACTCTCAAGCAATCAGAACACCTCAGAGTGGCTCAAGCACGAGTGAATGAATTGGAAGAAGAGGTCGAACGCTTACGTCGCCAAAACGAACAATTGGCAGCGGCAGGTGAGACCTTTCAACGTCTAAAAGATGAATACTATTCGAAAGTTGAAGCTCTTCAAAATGACAAAGTCGAAACCGGAAAACGCCATGATGATGAAAATCGATTGGCTCGTGAGAGACTTGGTGCAAAAGAGCGAGAGAACCTCGCACTAAAACAAAAGATTGAAGAGTTGGAAATGCGTTTAGAGACAAACATCCGCAAGATTCGCAAACGTGAAAAGGATCTCGAGCATCGTCTAGAGATCGCGAAGATTGAGGAGATTGCTCTTGTGCGCTCCAAAGATGAATTAATTTTGGAGCTCAAGCGGAAGATTGATCGACTAAAAATCGAATCAGAAAACTATAACCGCAAGAGCCAAGAGATATACAAGCAGTTAAATGAAAAGCAAGAAGTGATTAAGAGAGTGGTACGTGCACTTAGAATAGCCCTTTCACAGTTAGAAGGGGAAGACGAGTCCATTGTGCCATTGAAAAAGGTGGAATAGCAGAGGCATATGTTTACGGACTTACTCGTATTAGATGACAAGCCAGGCGTACTTCGGGACGTCCTTGAGCACTTAGAGGCTCAGGGGTTTGGTATTGTCTATTGCCAAAGCTTTTTAGAGGCAGACGCCTTAATCCAATCGGGTCGTGTAGGACTTCTACTACATGGAGTGAATAAAACGAAGACACATTGGGGTATTGTTGAAGATGTTATGGCAGCACACCCATTTTTCCCAATGATCCATGTTTGCCCTCAAGGGTCCAAGCGTGAACAGTATATTCCAGCAAATCCGTTTCATGAGATTCACAGACCTTTAACTTCAAAGAAGTTACTTGAGGTCCGTATAGAGCGTCTCTCCTTTTTGTGCGATCTCGTTAACCGCTGGTCTCAAGCAACCAACACGCTCGAAAACCTTCTTTCGTTCCAGGCATCTCTAGAGGGGCTGGAAAAAGAAGCGTTAACAGGGCACTGTATCGAGTACTTATCGACTCAGTTGGGTGCTGAATATGCGATATGGTTCCCTAAAGACGAATTGCACAACACTTGGAGTGCAGTTAAAAATAATTCGAAGATTCCGCACTCTTGGAAGCCAAGCAGGCCTTTTGATGATGAAACTCTAACAGAGTATTTTTCAGCTTGGCCTGAAGTTCCTGAAGAGAAAATAAAGGATCTCACTTATTTTAGACGTGATGATCATGTCAGGACTGACGTCATACTGCCAGTCATTAATCCATCTAGCGGTGAGCTTTTTGGGCACTTTGTGATGTTTAGGTTGAGTCGCCCAGGTTCGGAAATGTTGTCAACCAATGGTGATTATCTTATGCGGATCTTGAATCAGAGAATGCATTTGTCTTCTAAGTTTCAAGACGCAAGACGATTAACGTATGTTGATGATGTAACTGGTCTCTGGAATCAGCGCTATCTCAATCTAATTCTAGACCAAGAAGTCGCTAGAGCAGAGCGTGGTGGAGGAGAGTTCTCAGTTCTCTTCATGGACATCGATTACTTCAAAAAGGTAAACGACTCCGGTGGCCACCTTTTGGGATCTAGCATTCTAGTAGCACTTGGAGATATGTTGTCGAAATCTGTGCGAAAAACTGATTTTGCTTTTAGATACGGTGGAGACGAATTCGTTTGCGTTTTATCGGGTACTGGAACTGAGAAAGCTTGGCTCGTTGCTGAAAGAATCAGAGATACCATTTCTAAGACGACCTTCCACGCTGAAGGTAAAGCCGTCAATTTAACCGTTAGTATAGGTGTAGCGACCTTTCCGACACACGCCCAGACAGCAAGGAAGTTGCTACAAATCGCGGACGATGCCATGTATGATGGAAAGAGAAAGAGCCGAAACATCGTCTATCTAGCGAGTTAACCCCATGGAAGCAAAAAAGCGAATAAAAGTCGTTGTCAGTGATATGCATCTTGGAAAAGGTCGCGCGCTTTCTGGCGGTGGGTTTAACTATCTTGAAGAATTTTACTATTCTGAAAAGTTTGTTGAGTTTCTAAATTATTACAGCTCTGGTGAATATAAAGACTATGAAGTTGAATTGATAATCAACGGTGACTTTCTTAACTTTCTTCAGGTTGATTTTAAAGGTCACTTTCTCACGGTGATTACTGAAGAAGTATCCTTAGATAAGCTAAAGGCTATTATAGAGGGGCACCCTAAAGTCTTTGAGGCTATGAAGAATTTTGCGGCTGAGGAAGGTAACTCAATTACTTATGTGGTAGGCAACCATGACCAGGGGATGTACTGGCCAGCAACACGAGCCTATCTAGATGGCGTGATTGATCATTCTATCAAATACAAGAACCTTGTTTATTTTTTCGATGGCGTTCATATAGAGCACGGACATATGCATGAGGCGGCCAACCGAGTTGACCCTAAAAAGTTTTTTCTTCGAAAAAATCTGCCTGAACCTATTTTAAACTTGCCCTTTGGATCTCATTTTTTTCTAGATTTTGTTTTGAAGATAAAAGAGAAACATCCCCATGTAGATAAAGTAAGACCGTTTAATCGTTTAATTCGTTGGGCTTTAATTAACGAACCTTGGTTTACGATTCAAGCGACCTTCAAATTGATAAGTTACTTCTTGAGCTCTCTTCTTATCAAAGATCCAAGAAGGCAGATCTCTTTAAATCGAATTTTAAAGGTTCTGCTCGAAAGTGCGATCTTCCCTGATCTCAGTGAATCTGCTCGAAAAGTTTTGAATGATGAGCGCATTCATACTGTGATATTTGGCCATTCACACGTTTATAAATATCGTCAGTGGGGACAGGACAAAGAGTACTTTAATACAGGCACTTGGACTGAGTTAACCTCCCTGGATATTCCGAATATGGGAATGATCACTAAACTCACTTACGTTTTTATCGAATACCCCGAAATCGAGGTTCCACAGGAGCTTGACAGTGAGTCTGAAGAGGATAAAAGTACATCTGAAAGCGTAGAAAACCTTGAGGTTGTTAGGCCCAGGGCTCGTCTTAAAGAGTGGCATGGGTTTCATCGAATTGAAGAAGATGTGGTGGTCAGTTAATCTCGCTTTCTCAAGTTCCTTTTGGAGAGTTGGTTAAAAAGTGTGGACTTTAAGACATAATTATTTTGATCCAAGTTCATTTGGGAAATCTCAAATAGAAGAGTCTATAAAGTCTCTAAAATCTAGAGATGATTTAGGGTTTTTGAAATTTGTCAGTCGAACTGATCTTATCGAATCTCTCAATCAAAGAGTGGAAGAAGTAAAGGCGGGCTATGATACCTTAGCCGTTGTTGGGTTGGGAGGCAGTTCCCTTGGAGCAAAAGCTTTCTTGAATTTGAATCACCTGGTGGACCATAGACATCAGGTCGTTTTTTTTGATAATTCAGACCCCCAAGGGTTTCATGCGAAATGGGAGAGCCTGAACTCACACAAGAGAACCCATTGGCTTATAATTTCCAAGAGTGGCTCAACTGTAGAAGTCCTTAGCCAATTTGATTTGATTAGTAGTCTCCTTCGGGATCAATCTGATCTGGATATTAAAGAGCACTGCACAGTGGTTACTCAGTTTGATCAAAATCAACTTCATCGGTGGGCCTTAGAGAATAGCGTTCCTTGCTTAGAGATTCCTGAAGACCTCGGTGGTCGATACTCTTTTTTTTCAGCGTCTGGCTTGTTTCCGGTGTTGTTCCGAACGGACTCCCTTGAAAAAATTCAAAATGGTTATAACTGGGCCATGAAAGACTCGGATGTTTTGTCAGCATTGGTCGAATCGAGCATGAGGGCTTTGGAGTCTTCCTGTTCCGTAAGCCAATTATGGTTTTATCGAGATGGCACTGAATATTTTGGAGACTGGTGGACTCAGCTTTGGGCAGAGTCTTTAGGCAAGAGATTAAAACTCGATGGGACAGAGGCGCCGTCGGTGACATCGCCAAGCTTTTGCCGAGGGGCAAGTGCTCAGCATTCGGTTTTACAGCAAGTCTATGAGGGGCAAAAGGACAAACATTTGATCTTTATTAGTGCGTCTCAGAATGAAAATGGCAGCTCTCCGGCGTTTGCTAAAAACTTGTCTTCAGGATTTTTGAATGCTGATCAAACTTTAGAAGACCTTTTGCAAGCTCAAATGGTAGGCACAATTGAATCTTTATGGGACATCGATGTCCCATCCATCGGGCTAGTTACACCAGACCTTGATGTTGAATCTAGTTCGGCTCTGTTTATGCTGAGTATGTTATGGGTCGCATCACTGGGTGAATGTCTCGGAATCAATGCATTTGACCAGCCGGGAGTCGAAGTCGGTAAGCAAAAAACCCGACAAATTCTAAAGGCTTAGTTGCCCCATAGCCCCTCTTTCTAATATAATTTTGGAGAGGTGAAAGTGGCGAATAAAAAACAGGAAACCACAGAAGAATTACAAACTGACGACAAGACAACTCTTGTTCAAGGCGGTACTTTTTCTCAGCGACTGGGAGATGCGGCTGAGATTCCACCTAGTTTAGTTATGTTAGTTGGGCCCGCAGGTTTTGTTGGAAGACAGTGGCCAATAGATGGAGAAGATATCGTTGTTGGTCGTTCCATGACCTCTGCTATTTTTGTCGATGATAAAAGTGTTTCTAAGTCACATACGAAACTAACAGTTTCAAATGGTGAAGTTCATCTCATTGATTTGGAGTCGACCAACAAAACAGTGGTCAATGGAGATCCTGTTGCTCCTTTTGCTCCGATCAAACTTAATAACAATGATCAGATCAAAATTGGGAACGTTCTTTTTAAGTTTCTTGAAGAAGGAAGTCTTGAGGCTGTGGCCAATCAAACCCTTCAGCAGAAGTCAGAAAAAGATCCCCTCACGAATATTTGGAATAAAGGTGCTCTTCTACAAAAAGGTCCCGAGTCATTCAAGCGTGCCCGACTTTTAGAGGTTCCTTTAAGTCTTCTGGTGTTTGACATCGATTTCTTTAAAAAAGTGAACGACAATTATTCTCACTCCGCCGGTGACTTTGTTCTCTCTGAGATCTCCAAAGTTGTTTCTCAAGAGCTTATTCGTGGAGATGATTTCTTCGCTCGATTTGGTGGGGAAGAATTTGTAATCATTTTGTTTGGAAGTACGATCGATCAGGCCGACGAAATTGGCGAAAGAGTCAGAGCGAAAATAGAAAACCATAAATTTGAGTTTGAAGGTAAGACTCTTCCAATTACAATTTCTGTTGGCGTTTCTCAGCAAGATGAAAATATGAAGTCTTGGGATGAGCTTTTTGCCAGAGCTGATGCGGCTCTCTATCAATCCAAAAATAATGGACGTAACCAAGTAACTGTTTTGTGAAGCGAGTCTAATACGTGAGTGATATTTTTGATGACGACGAAAAAACAGTCATAAAAACGGAGACCACGAAAAGTATTTCGCGGTTCGATGCTCCAGCTAGTCTTGTGATTTGGTTGCCTAAAGCCCGTCGTGGTGAACAGTTTTTACTCGAAAGAAATGTAGTTATTGGTCGAAGTTTAGACTGCGATATCTCAATCGACGATACCAGTATGTCGAAGCGTCACTGTGAAGTTGTCATTGGAGCTAAAGGTGTGTCCCTTAGGGATATGCGCTCTACTAATAAAACATATATTGATCGCGAGCCCATAGCTCCTGATGTACATATTCCTCTAGAGAACAATTGTACGATTAAAATGGGTTCGACAGTTTTTATGTTTTATAAAAAAGGAAGTGTTGAAGCCTCGAATCTTCCTTCGGTATTTAGGCAGGCTTATATCGACCCGTTGACCGAGATCCTAAATAAACGAGCTATGAATGAGCGTGGACCTGAAATGCTTGATAAGGCCGTTGCTACAAAGGTTCCTTTTAGTGTTTTGATGTTTGACATAGATCACTTTAAAAAGGTGAATGACGAACACCCAGAACGGCATTTTGCTGGGGATTATGTTTTGAAAGAAATTGCGTCCGTAATACAGAACAATCTTATACGGGTTGACGATTTGTTTGCTCGCTTCGGTGGAGAAGAATTTGTTATAACTCTTTACGGCGCTTCCTTAGAAAAGGCCAAAGAGATTGGCGAACGAATGCGCGCAACCATTGAAAAGCATCCATTCAGTTTTGGTGGGACAGATATACCAATCACAATTTCAATCGGTGTTACTGAATGGAAAGGTGAAACCGATGAGTTCGATAAATTACTTCAGCGCGCTGATCAAGCTTTGTATGCTTCAAAAGAGGGTGGGCGTAATCGCATTTCTGAGGCTTAAGTCCAGTCGAGTTTTGCCACAATCAAAGCATTCCTTATTTCCACAATAAAATTGACTCTTTGCTCACTCTAAAAAGCTTAAAGCTTTTATAAATTTGCTGATTCCTGTTTTGGAATTAACGGAATTTATTGTAAAACAGTATTCACCGAAAGCTTGGAAGGGACTCCAAGCCCAGGTTCAAGGAAGAATTCACATCTGACAGTTCGGCATCCATTTTGTAAATCTAGAGCCAGTGAGGACAGAGGGGGTCCAAAATGGCACCAAAAAGGCAAAAAAACCTCGACTTTAACGCGCTGCAATGATATAACTACGGCCGGATCGAGGGTCTCAGATTGAGACACGCTTTTAATAACCCTCTGTAATTATTTAACTTTTGGCTAATTTGAAACAGGAATTGGGATCTACCATGAGGTTTTTCACATTTTTTTTAGAATTGATTAACCGGAATGAGGGTCTCGCTCGTCTAAGGAAGGGTCTGGGATTATGAAGGCAGATATCGAAATTGTCGAAGCTGTCAAATCCGGGCAACGGGCTGCTTTTTCTGAACTTGTTCAGAAGTATCAGCGGCCGCTGTTGAGACTGGTTTTTCGATTTTCGAAAGATCAGAGTGTCGCGGAGGACATTGTGCAAGATGCATTTGTTAAAGCCTACCAAAAGCTCCATACATTTGAGGGGCGCTCATCATTTAAGAGTTGGCTATTTCAAATCGCAGTAAATACGGCAAAAAATAAGTTACGCGACAAGAGTTCAGACTTTATGAATATAGACGATGTCCATTTAGGGATAGCTGGAAACATCGATTCGAATCTTATTCAAGAGGATCTGAGCACTATTATAAAGAGTGAAGTGTCTAAGTTACCTGACCGTCAGCGGGTGGCTTTGACGTTGAGAATATTTGAGGATCTCTCTTTTAAAGAAATCGCGAAGATAATGGATTGTCCGTACGATACGGCTAAAGCGAATTATCGACATGCTATTTTAAAGCTCAAGGAACGAGTTGAACGCAATCATCAACTCAAAGATTGGGCTGAAGGAGAGCTTGGCTCCTACCTCGATGTACGAGGAAGGTTAGTGGAGGTTGAACAATGAGTCGTTTTGAAGAATCTACGAGGGATGAGTGGTGGATCGATTTTATAGAAGGTGATCTAGAACCATCTCTGGAAGAAGATCTGAAGCTGTTACTTTTATCTTCAGATGCAGATCGCAAGAGATTGGCTGAACTACAAGTTTTTCGTGAACAAGTTCGTCAAAGTGAAGACGTCTATATGCCTGAAAGTGGGCAATTCTATGAGAATATGCATGATAAGATAATGGCTGCTGTAGAGCAGACTGAAATGGAACCGCCTGTAGAGCGTATGCCTATTTCGCTAGAGAAGTTTAAGAAACTTCGCCCCTATTTTGGTGGTGGCTTTTTGGCCATGTGCCTCGCCGTTGTCATGATTCTAGGTCTTCAGTCGAACCAGGATGCGGACTTTCAATTGGAGTTAGCAGATATTACTGCTGAAAAGGTCGATCAAAAGCTATTGATCGCAGCCCATAAACATCAAGCTTTTGAGCAGGTCGTTGGCCTTGAAGCTGAATCAGACTTTTTGAGCGATGCAGCAGCTCAACACTTCGATACTCTTTCTGATGATCAGGCTAAAGCCCTGATGAATAGATTACTTGAGTAGGTATATCAGACCCTGATAACATTTAAGTAGTTCGAATAACTGCATAAATGTGAGGGGTCTTTTGAAGTCCTTTTTGGCCATCGTTGCCGGAATAATTCTAATAGCAATTACACATGTATACTCAGCTCCTAAGCAGGGAAGTTCAAAGCAGTCTAGTGAGTCTGCTTCACAGAAGCCTAATCGGTTTCAAGAGCTTTTCATTTGGAAAGTTTCAGAAGAGCTGAAACTTTCTGTAAAAAAGGAGCAGGAGTTTTCTAAGCTTATTCGAAATTCAAATTCCCAGCGCGAAAAGAATCGGGCGGAAATCGATGGGATTTTAGTAAAAATGAAATCTGTTAAATCAGATCGCGAATCAAAGAGCCTCGTAGCCGCTTATCAAAAAGCTTGGAGCACTTATTACAAAACTAGGGAGTCTGAGCTTGAGCAAATCATTAAGGTCCTAGGCCCCCTAAAGACGGCTAAATACCTGGTGGTCAGAGATAAAGTGACCCAGGGGTTAAAGCTGATTTTGGCCGATCCTAAATCGAAACAAAGCCCTAAAACCCTGGCTAAGCCAAAGATTATTGAAGAGTAATTTCTAGCTCACAGGCTCTCTATTTCTTGTAGCTCAGGTTTTCAGCTGTACACATTTTAAACAGCAGATCCTAATATTTATAATCATTTACCTAATATCAAAAATGGAACGAGCGTTGCTCTTACTAAGCTCGGGTATTTAATTCATGTTGATCATGAACCGGGGGATATTAATTGGATTATTATAAAGTTCTATGGACCGTGGTGGGTTCACTATCTATCTTTGCGTTTCAAAATTGTGCTGAACCGCAATCGTTCACTCAAAAAAGCAGTAGTATTGTTGAAAGAGATTCCTGCCAGGGGCTTCTTTGCAATGATAATCGAGGGGGGCCTGCACCGACTGCAACGCCAGCTCCTACACCTGTGCCGCCAGAACCAACAGCTGACGATTATTCTAATCAAGTACAAGTTGATTCGTTTAGGTGGAACAGAAGTGAAAATCAAAATCACGTGTTTTCAGCAAATAGTAACGAAATTGCTGAAGGTGGATATGAAGCAGATTATCAATTTGAAGGTGTTGCCTTTAGGCTGTTTCAATCAGCTCTAGGTTCAAGTTTGCCAATAAACCGATGTTATCGAGCTGATGTTGCAAAACATTTTTTAACGACTACCAATGATTGTGAAGGATCAGGCGCTACAAATGAAGGAACTCTGGGGTATATCGCGAGTCAACCTTCAGTGGGAGCACAATTTCCACTATATCGATGCTTCAATTCGAATCTAAACGCTCACTTAACCACCGCATTTCATGCGGAATGCGTGGACAATGGTTACAGTGTCGAAGGAATCATGGGTTATATACGATTTAATCAATTAGAAAACACGGTGGATGGAGTCGCAAAAAGCACAATGTTCAGGCTTTATGAAAACGGTATAGGCGATCATATGATGAGTTCTGATCAGAATGAAGCTGCTGATACTTACAGTTATGAAGGTCTAAGTCATCAGTTGTCTTCTTCAAATCTAGGGCAAATGCGAGCACTCCATCGATGTTATCGTGTACGTGGTGATGGAAACAATGATCACTACATGAGTCTCGATTCCAATTGTGAAGGAGCCGGTCAATTTGAAGGAGTGCTAGGCTATGTGTCCACGATACCTTTATCGGGTATGAGTCAGGCGATTTATAGATGTGTAAACACAGTTAGTGGGAATCACTTTACAACAACTTCTGATAACTGCGAAGGAGCAGCATCTCATAATGTAGAAGGACTGCTTGGATATATTGTAAATAACTAGTAATTAAATATTTAATTTGGTCAATTTTTAAGCCTCCTCTGTGGGGCTTTTTTTTATAAATTGATTCCTACTGTTACCAGGGTCCTGATTTAAAATGAAACATATTAAGACTAAATCATTAGGATCTTAGATCTAGTTATCATGGTCTAAAACACAGTTCTGCCGCTTCAGGAAATTGTTACCACGATTTTCATCTAAAATTATATTATGATTTTGCGCCTATGTAATTTCATCATAACCTTGTGCGTTCTCATTATGTTTCCAAAAGTCTTTGGAGGCACTAGTGATGTTTTGGTCAATATAAATTCCTATAACAAAGACCAAGTTCGCATAAAACTAATCAAAAAGACCGAATTACCAGAAAATGCGAATTTGTATTTGAGGTCGGTAAGTGTTGATGAGGAATCTCTTCAAGAAGTTAAGCTGATTAACCAAAAAAAGTCCCGAGTAAATTTTGAGTCACTCCAAGAAGTCAATTTAAACCCCGGACCTGTTCTGGTTCTGCAAAAAGACTTAGTTGGAAAATACGTACCACTTTTCTTTTCGGTTTATAAAAAATCTAAACAGAATAGAATTTTAGTCAAAAAGCCTAAGAAACTTCGTTTGATACGGGAAACCAAATATTATTTCACTCAGAAGTGGGAAGCTCCATTTGAAGGCGCGATTCCTGTAAGTCTCGAAAAAATAAAAGGGCGATCGGCAATTCTCAAGGTGCCCAACAATAAATTTGGCAGAGCTCCGGTAATCTTAAAGGTCGAAGACGATTCGATAAAGGTTCCTGATGTAGTTCCGGAACCATCTCCAACACCTCTTCCTGTATCAGCTCCTCCGGTGGAGCAGGTCGAGGCTAAAGAGAGTCTTTTAGATCGATTTTCAGTTACGGGATATATCAAACTTGATATGATCCACAGTAATAAGAGTTCTGGAGGTGTTGGTGGAGCAAACATAGCTGACCAACTTTTTATTCCTCGACTCATACCTACAAACGCCTCTGAGTTTGAAAGAAATGAGTTTACGATACATGGTCGACAGAGTCGCCTGCATGTTAAGTATTCAAAAGACGACTTCACGGCTGGATTAGAAATTGATAGTTTTGGCTCAAATCTATCGGGTGCCGAAATTGCTAACCACACCCATGGACTATCTGCAAGATTGGCCTATGGAGTTTATAAGGGTGTTTTAGTTGGACTCTATCACAGCAATTTGTTTGTTGGTCACGCTTACCCTGAAACTCTTGATTTCGCTGGTCCTGTAGGAAAGATCATAAAACGCCAACCCCAGATAAGGGTCACCTTTATCGACCAAGAAGCGATAAAAATTTCTGCCTCCCTCGAGTCTCCAGAGAGTATATTTTCGAGTTCGGCGGGGAGACTGATTCCTGATGATGATGCGCTTCCCGACTTTACAATTAAGCTTGAGAATAGGTATTTGAGTATTGCGGGTGCGGTCAGACAGTTGGCTATTCGAGAGCCGGGAAAAACAAAATACAAAAACACCTATGGTGGTCTGATGGCTGGAAAGATTCCATTGGGCGTTGATGATATTAGGTACTGGCTGGTTTATGGATCCATTGATGCCTATTCTGATTTTTCGCTGTTCACCGACGGCGTAGCAACGGATGATGGGCGGCTCTCTCCAAATGAACAGTTAACAGGCTCTCTTGCTTACCGAAGAGTTTGGTCAGATAAATGGTGGAGCAACTTTGTCTATGGTTACGGCAGTTTACTCACACAAGAAAATACAAAACTGTTTGCACCTGATGAGACTAAATATGCGACCAGTATGCATATCAATAATATATTTAAAATCGATGATCATATGACCTTTGGTTTCGAGTACTTAAATGGATTTAAATATCAGTTTGACGGAAACAAAGGCCGATTGGAGCGCTACCAGTTTTCAATCAAGTACGTATTTCACTAGCGACTTGCTGTCTTAGCCTCAAATTCCTTGATCTTATTTTTCAGTTCTTTGGAGGGTTTGTCTGAGTCTTCAAGCGACTTACAAAACTCAATAAATTTGGCGAGATCTCTATTTAAAAGATTAAACATTTTCTCAAAATCTGAGAGGTCAGAAACATAGAGCTTATATTGCATCAAAAGGGCGTTGTTGAGCTTCATATTTTCGAAGTAGTTGTACCTTTTTGATTTTAGTTTCGGTTTAGCTTTAGAAATATAGTTTTCATTGATCTGCTTGAGTCTTTTTTGTCTTTCTTCTTCGTTGATCTCAGTATTCTCTCTATCTTCGTACCATTTCTTAAGGTCTTTGATTTCTTGGCTAATGAATTTGCTAAAGACTCTTTTGTCGTGATTTCTATTCTCTACATCTTCTAATATTTCAGATGAGTTTGGATAGTTTTTCTTGAAGTAAAGCTCAGCACCGATATTACCTAAAAAGGTGGCCAATCGTTCGTTGAAATTTGCTGAACTAGAGATAAATATTGTCGCGTGAACATTCTCGTGGATGATTGTATTTACCAGACTATAATCACTATAGCGCATCATGCTGGATAGAAGAGGATCGTTGAACCAACCTAGAGTACTGTATGCGCTCACCCCTCTTGTATGTACATCTAAGTTTTTTTCCTTCAAGTCTTCATGGAGTTCTTTAGCGCCTTCTTTGTGGAAATATCCTTTGTAGGGAACTGACCCAACAATGGGGAACCACCATGTATAATGTTCGAGTTTGTTTTTTGGAGCTGCAGAGACGACATAAGTCACATATTTCCGATCAAGCTCCACGTAGGTTGTGTAGTTGTCAGATTTCTTGAGGCCCATATTGTTAATCGAAAATTCCTGAGCGCTAAGAGCTAATTTTAGTTTCGTTTTTTTGTCTTCGGAAATGTTTTCTTTTTTTAAAACTTCTTTGATAGGTTCTCGGCTGTTTAGAAGTTTAACCTGGTAGTAGGCCGATTCGGCAATGTAGCCAATAGAGCATCCAGTGGATAAGAATAGGATTGTGAAAAATACCGATAATTTGCAGAAGTCTTTAAAGCGGAGGGTAGTTTTCATCTATAGAAACCAAGAAAGGCCAGCACGTCCAGAGTAATCGATTCGAAGTGGTTTTTCATTCAGTGGTC
>CAZFYV010000013.1:0-26113 GCA_964523195.1 uncultured Pseudobdellovibrionaceae bacterium | reverse complement strand
TGTTTGATTCATCAGATTCTTTGCCTAAATGGCTTTTCCATGAACTTAAATGAAATTTATGCCCAATATCGTTTTCCAATAAATATGGAAGAGCTAGCCAGAGCTTTAGAAAAATTGGTCGAGCAAGGTTTTGTGGGAATCGATGGGCAAGGTCGTTTTCGAATTAAAGACAAAGTAATGGTTGTCGAAGATGAGAAAATCAGTAAAGCCGGGCAAATGTTTCATTTGGAAGCCATGAATTTAGCTTCAATTGCTCTTGAAGAAGAGCCTTTAGATAAAAGAGAGTTTCAAACCTACTTCATGACTTTTGATAGCCGTAAAATCGGAAAGTTTAAATCTCGAATTAAAGAAATGGTTTTAGAAGTTATCAAAGAGTTTGAAGAAGACTTAGATGCTGACAATATTATTCAGCTTCATTTTCATATGTTTCAGTTGTTAAAAGATAGCGATCAAATCAATCACGAGGGGATAGACGGTGATCTGGATCAGTAGAATAGCAGTTATTTGTGCATTACTCAGCTTTAGTTTCTCAACATTTTCTGCGACCAAGTGGTCTGATATTAAGGTTTTGCCTGGAGTAGCAGGAGTCGGGAACACGGGAGATAGCTCGCTTCTCTTCAATCAAGCTAGAAACTCAAGTATTCACATCCTTAAATCTGTTTCCTACGACGATTTACTCAATCATACTGATAATTATGAGCTCGTAGATTTTTACAGAAGTTGTCGTAGAAGTATGTTCCTCGGTGCTATCAATACCGAGTTCGAGCTAGTTGAGAGTATCACTGATACTGAAAGCCGCTCAGCACTGGCTCGACGAACTCGAAACATAATCCAAATATCTCTTGAGGAGTTAGATCGGTTAGTAGAGCAAAACCAACTTACAACTGACCTCCTCGTTGCGGTAATTTTGCACGAGGTCGGTCACGACTGTGTTCTTAATCGAAAGATGGTCGATGATTCCTATGATTCTCTACTTAATGAGTTGGGATTTACTTTACAAAGAGCTATCAGTTCACTTGCGGTGCCCGAAGTATTAATTCAGTCCTTTTTATCTCGCGTAAGGGCACAAGAGCCTATTCAATTTCTTGATATGCCTGAACTATTAAGGAACGAAATTTTGAACAATTATTTAGATTTTATGGGAGATTGGGCATTCAATCGCTTGCCACATAGCCTTCAGGTTCGGCCTAAATCAGCATCTAAGTTCGAGGGGCATTTAGGGATAAGTGAAGTTCCTACTTGGAGTGGTATTCTAAAGATGGAGGATCAAACAGTTCTATCAAGTTTTGCGAGAGTCCTCTTAGAGCCAGCATTCAAATCAGGTTTGTTTGTCAGAAAACAAGGGAGTGCAGTAGCGCCTTTGGATAAAAAGCTTACTTGCAGCTCTGTGAAATCAATCCTTCAAGGGCTGGTTAGTTGTAAATTGGAGATTCCAATTAGTTTCAGAGGTATTGATAGATCTAGAGCAAATCAGACGTTTTCTATCTCCTTTGATATCGATGACTTTGGTGATTTGGCGATCACAAAAATTGAAATGAATCCTTAGATGTCACAGCTTGTGATAATAACGTTTTTCTGCAAAACGTTAAGTGTTTGAAATTAAAAGGAATAAAAAAAATAAAAAAAATCTAATTTGAAAACATAGATTTTGGTCGAGTTTGGTAGGTTGCTCGCAGACATAAAAACAATGACCTATTCAGGGGGAAAACATGAAAAATATTATTTTTGCAATTTTGCTAGCAATCCCAGCTTTCGCTAACGCTGCTGTAACTGAAGACTCTACTTGGAGTGAAATTAGAAGAAACGGTATGGTTGAAGTTGATGCTCCTCGTTTCGTACTTGGTGGCGGAAAATTCCACGTTCAAATGTGGAATGTTTGTGTTGATGGAAACTAAATCTTCTCTAAAGGTGATTTCGAAGTTTGCACAAAATCAGTAGGCGACAATGACAGATGTGTAGCTACTAAAACTGTACGTCCAAGCACTCCAATGACATTTGTTAAAAACATTTGTACTCGTTGGGAAGGTGGCGACGACAATGAAAGATGTGTAAGAACTAAGTCTCGCATCGTTAAGCTTGCGACTTCTTACATGGTTAACGTTCACAGAGCAATTCATAGTTCAGATGACGACGACCGTTTAGGCCGCCTTCTTTTCACAAAAAGATACGACCTACCGGCTTGTATGTAATCTAACCCATAAAACGACCACCATTATGGTTTGGCCTCTTTCGAAAGAAGGAGGCTTTTTTTTTGTCTAGCCCTTCGGCTAAGTTGTTTCTCCTCTGTAAATTTAAAAAGAGTTTACGTTATCTCACTAGGCTTTAGTGTTACCTTTCTCTCATCTGCACGTATTCATTAATTAAATTTCTTTCATAGATCCGGCTGCATTAGGTCACGGATTGTTAATATAAAGATATCTTTGGATAATTATAACTCCAATCTTGGGGAGTTGCTTCATGTTAATAAATTGTATCTTCATATCTGTTCTGATGATTTTTGTCAGCCTTACCAGTCATGCTTCGACGAGACAGTCGGGAAAAATTGTTGGCAAAGGCGAGTCCGCACCGCAAATTTCCTTAAACTACCCAAAGGGTGGATGGACTATTGATAGAATGGTGCGCGTTTCAGGAAGTATTGACGACACGACAGTTGACCCGATTACGATTAGTATCAACGCAAAAAAGTATTACATTCGCTCTGGAAGTGGAAATTTCGATAGGAAATTTCCTGTAACTTCAGGAAAGAATACTATTATTGTTCAAGGTACCAATAAGGGTGGAACAACAAAAGTTGCTAGAACTATTTATGCAAAAGTTCCAGCGGTCCCTATTAAAGTCGTTTTAACCAGTGATACTGATGGTGTTTATACAGATCTACATGTCTATGAACCGAAAGATAGTCTCAAAAAACCTTTTTTAGAAAGTAAAGATAAAACGACCCACGTCTATTGGGCGAGTACAACCTCTCCAACAGGAGCAAAGTTTTATTTGAATGCTCAAGAGGGAAGTTATGATCAGCCAGGTTATGGGCCTTATCTTTATACTCACCAAAGCCCACCAGTTGGAATCTACAGAATCGATGCTAACTACTGGCCAAGTGGCGACAAAGCCCACACTGTTGGCACCTTGGATGTAACTCTTTTTGGAGGCACCAATAAGGAAGTAACAAGAACAGTTAAGATGCCTTTAGCTATGCCCGGTGAAACAGTAACGATTGCCTTTTTAAAAGTAGAAAAAGGCCAAAAGGGCAGCATTTTTGTACCTCTTAGAGATCCTCCACCTAAAAACAAAAGTATGTGGCCGGAGTGGGTTTTAGAATTTAATCCTAGGAAAAGGTAATTTATTGAATCGTTTAATTTTTGCTAGCATAGTAACCCTATTTTCTATTGTCGCATTGGCAGGACATGATCAGCTCGTTGAAAGGCAGCGAGCTAAATTAGCTGGTATTGTGTTGAGCCAAGCTGATCGGACATCAGGGCAGTGGGGTAAGAGTACACAGGACTGCGCTGGCTTGATACGTTTTGGTTTTTTTAAAACACTGGGTCTTGGATCGAGTATTTGGGAGAATCAAAAAGGAGAAAAGGTTTCGTATGTTTCCGCCGGAATTTTAATCGGCTACAATTTTAATAGTATTCCCTTTAAAAATGATCTGTCGAACCTCAAAACCGGCGATGTATTGGCTTTTTATGACAGCAACAAACATCCCACCGAAGCTTGGCACCTCATGATGGTTGTCGATGGAAACTGGGGTGCTGCTAATAAAAAAATGGTGGTTTATCACAACGGTTCTCGTGGCAGCAAAGCTAAAGTACGCAAAGTCTGGTTAGACGATTTCTTATTTTCAAAATCAAAATGGCAACCAATAAAATCAAATCCTCTCTTTAGAGGAGTATATAGATACAAGGAATGGGTAAATGAGGCATCTTAGTCGTTTAAAATCTATCTTCACCACTTTTGTGATCGTAATGAGCATAAATACCGTTTTTATGTATAACAAGGCCGTTGCTTCTAGTCCGACCATTACGATGAAGTTCAAGGATGGTGCTCAGGCAAGTCACTTCATGGCGAATAACCCTTGGATGAAAGATTATTATGGGTCGAATTTATATAGAGGGCTCAATTATAGAATTGGTCCAGTCTTTAGTAGCTTAGGAAGTGTTTATTCCGAAGCGTGGACGGGACGATTAATGGACTTTATTGTTTCAAATGTCCTTAGTAAAAATCCAATTGAATTCGGTTACTATACTCAAGGTAATTTAGCTTCTCCCTTTCTTATTAAAGTTAAGAATATAACTGATACTCAAAAAACCTTGATTGGAAAAGTTGTGAGGCAAATTGGGGTACGTGATGGAAGTGTTTTTCGCGTAAAGGTTGCTCGGCAAAATTTTGCTTTGGGAATTTCTGGCACATGTGTCGTTATTAGTCGTGATGCGGGACTGGCTAAGCAAAACGTAGGTAGATGTAAGAAAAAAGAAAAGGAACAATTAAATGATTTAAACTTTGAAATTCGCGCAGCAAACTTTTCGCCAAATACTTTCAGTTTTGTGCGAAAAACTTTTGGTATGACGGGACTTTTGAGGCTGAGTTTCAACTATGACAAAGAAGCTGCTCAGTTTGTTCCCTCCCATGCGGATGTCGGATTGAAGAAGAAAAACTTAGTGAGAGAATCAGATACCAATTTTTCATTTGCTGAAGCTTTACCTCTCGACACTTTTTTTGTTTCTACTGTAGCCGTACCGAGTCCTTCCAAAATGAGCGATGAGGGTATCGGCGAGTATTTGGCACAAATAGAGGCTAACAAACCACCGAAAGAGGCCATGAATGTAAGTATCGGTGTTTTAGTAGAGGACAATAAAATTGAAACGGCTCTACTTTTTCAGAGAGAAAAAGGAAAGGAAACTCAAGAGGATTTTTTGAAGTTGTTTAGCGAAACCTCATTAGTTGAAGCTAAGTTTTCTTATATATGTGACACTTGGGTTGTTACAGAATCCTCAACAGTTTTAAAGCGAATTGCGAGCACTTGTTCTGGAAAACAGCCAAGTTTTAAATCAAATTCAGATAGAATAATGAACTCCTATTTTAAATCAAAATCATCAATGTCTGTGTATCTCAACATGGGGACAATGCTAGCTAAGTTTTCTTCAATGGGTTGGAAGTCACTCCATCCAGATGAGACCGAGCCGGAGGCTTTGAAAAAAACTCAGAGTTTGTTGGCACGTATTCCTGCAGTGGCGATGTCTGGGGTCAAAGAAAATAACAAATTGAGATTGGCGAGGTAGTATAATGAAGTTACTGGTCATTTTATTAGCACTTTTAGTTTCAACAGAGTCATGGGCTAAACCTTTGTATTTTACTGTTCGTAGAGATTTTGGTCCCGACGAAAAGCCCAAAGTTGAAGTTAACTACTCTTCGAATCTCCCAATTACTTTTCGAGTTCTAAAGCCGAAAGACATGAGTAAGTTTATTTCTTCTCAGATAGATTTACGTAGGTCGTGGAAAAAGCCTCAAGTGGAGATTAATACCTCGAGATACCTTTTGCAGGGTATGAACAAGGCCAATTTAAATCTTAGGTGGGTTCGATACTCTCTCGATGGAAAAATGAGGAAGAAGTTTTCTAAAACACTCGGTAATGCGCCTTCGAAAGGTCAGACAGTCAAAGTCGGTATTGGGCCAGAAAAACTCATCGGTACTCCTGAAAACTTCGAGCTTGTTACGGAGTTTAGTACGACTCCTGAGGGAGAAGATACGCAAAAGGGGTACGATGTTCCAGGATTCAATTGGTGGTGGGTAAGCGGTGGTAGTTTAAATACAAGAAATGTTGAGTTTCCTCCACTAGCTCCTGGCTTTTACCTAATTCAGGCAGTTCAGGGAGAATTAGAAGGGCAAGTGATTGTCGTAGTTAACAATATTGTCGGACAACTGCAGCAATCGGACAATACGACACTTATAAAGGCTTCCGATCGAAAAGGGAACCCTCTTAAAGATATCGAAGTAAAATTGAGAAATTTGAACGGAGATTATGTCAAAACTGGTAAAACTGATGCCAATGGTGTGATTGAGTTTAAAGGAGTAAAGGACTCCGATCTTGTTACGGTTCTGGAGGGTAAAACTCAAGGAACAGCAGTGATAGATTCTGAGTATTTTTCTACTGTGGCGGTCTTTGAGGACCTGTATTTGTATACAGATCGGCCAATGTATAAGCCTGGGGATACCGTAAAATTTAGAGGAATCATAAGAGAAAAAGATGATGGACTTTCAATTCTATCTAGCAGCGATGCGGCTAGTATTCAGCTGATTGATACCGATGGAACTAGGGTTCGAGAGCCAATAATGTCCGAGATAAGTCCGTTTGGGACTTTTACAGGAGAGTTCACCATTCCAGAAACTGCTAGTTCTGGGGTTTTGAGAATCGATGCCGAGGTTGAAGGAAAATCTCATATCGGAGAGATTCGAGTCAAAGACTATGTTAAGCCAGTATTCTTCGTAAAGATAAATACAAAACAAGAGACACTTCGCCCAGGAGCGGTTCTAAGCGCTAACTTGAAAATTGAGAGATATGCGGGAGGAGTTCCAAATATTAAGAAAGTAAAATGGGAACTCTTTCGATCTCGAATGGATGCTCCCCAGTGGGTTGAAGATGCTGGTCTGGGTGAAACAGGAAGTGAAGTTACTTATTGGAACCAGGGGCAAACAAAAATTCGTGCTTTGATTCCGGTGGACGATGGAGAAGCTAGAGCTGGAAGAAATGGCCGCGCCAGAATTGTCTATAAGATTCCAAAAGATTTAAAAGGTGACCCAAATTACGATTACAAATTCTTACTTAAGGTCACCGTCGAAGACGATGACTACAACTTTGCATCGGCGAGTAAATCCTTTATCGACATGAAAAGTGAGAATATGGCCCAAGCCAGAATGAGTGCAGCTTTTGCTGGGAAAGATTTTCCGGCGAAACTCCTTATCAGATCTATTTATCCAAGTGGAAAGGCCTACGGAAAAACTAAGGGACAAGTAAAGTGGTTTTATGGGGCTTATGGTCAGGATATGACTGAACTAAAAACCGAAGACTTTGAGACTTCTGAAGCGGGAAGAGTTGAGTTGCCTGTTCCAAATACTGAGTCTGGTCGAGTAACGGCCCAAGTGAGGTTATTTGATAATCAAGGTGCAGTCGCCAAAACCCAAGCCGATACGATTGTACTTTCTGACAAACTCGAAACTGGAGTCGTTAAGGTCGATTCAATGCAGTTACTAAGCCGAAGAGATTATTTTTCTGCAGGTGAGGTTGCAAAGGGTTTGGTAATGCTACCTGAAAATTGGGGGGCGAACTCAACTAATGAAGGACATCTTTATGTGACCGTAGTGGGTGAAAAAGTTTTTGAAACGAGAGTTCAAAAGGTTAAAGGCCTCGCCACTTGGATTGAGCAGAAAATATTAAAAAGCTATGGGACTGGAATTTATATAGTTGTTTCCTATATGGATCCAATTATGGGGTGGCAACAGAGAAAGTTTGTATACCGCATTCCACAGAAAGATAAGTACTTAAAAGTTAAGCTCGCAAGTTCGTTCGACAATTTAATGCCAGGAACAGAGCAAACCATAAACTTCGAAGTTACAGATGGAGAAAACAAGCCTGTAGAGACCGAATTATCAGTTTCGGTAGTTGATAAGGCTGTTCTCGATCTGCAGCCCGAGTTTCGGCCTAGTATTATCGATTTCTTTTATCCGCAGACTCGACTCAATTTAATGACTTTTACCTCTGGGCAATTTCAAAGTTATGGGTATGGCGAGAAAATCGTTAAGATGTTTCGGCCAAACTATGTTTATTCTGCAGAGAAGGCTGAGGCTGAGGAGTTAAAAGAAGAAGACACCGCACACTGGACAGGTCAGGTTGTCACAGATTCAAATGGAAAAGGAAGTGTCACTTTTAGGCTTCCTGGGAATCAGACCATTTGGGTTGTATCGGCAGTTGGTGCGGATAAGAGAGGTCGATTCGGAGAGGGCCAAACTGAGTTTACGACAAATATGCCGGTGTCTACAATTTTAGCTTTGCCGTCCTTTCTGCGAAAAGGAGATAAAGTTCAGGCTCGACTAAATCTCGAAAATAATAAGGATAGAACTCCTGTAAAGATATCCTATGTCACCGAGGCTAGTGGACCTGTCACTATCGATAAGGCATTTTCGTATGAGGGTGATCTGCCCTATAGAAAGCCGATAAATCAATACTCAAACATTACCCTTAATGAAGATTCCGATGAGCCAGCTAAACTCGTTTCATCGGTTAAACTTAAAGATAAGGATCTCAAATTCTCATATGACTTTAAGGCAATGACGAATTTGGTAGAAATAAATAGTACTGTTCCAATCAATAATGAAATGACCTCACCTCTCACTATGACTCCTGATTCAAGGGTCAAGGGTGGGAAAATTGTAGTCACAAAAGGGTTGTTTGGGGCTATGGCACCTTCACTTAGATGGCTTGTTCAGTATCCACATGGTTGTGTAGAGCAAACGGCGAATAAAGTTATGCCAATGTTAGCTATTCAAGATGTCCTCTCTGAGTTTGAATCTAAAGATGAAGTTGTAGAGGGAGAGATAACAACTGCTGAGACCAATATGCTCGTTGGCTGGTGGAAATCATTTGTTGCCTGGATAACAAACCTCTGGAGTAAATTTTTATCCATGTTTTCTGGAGAGTCACAAGGTTTAAAGTTAAGTGAAAGTCTCACTCGACTTCTTGGCGATGCGGGAGAGTATTCAGAGGCTGGATTAAGTAAACTCTCTAGATACCAAGATCCTAGATCGGGTGGTTTTCTCTGGTTTCCGGGCTCTACAAAGGTTAATGAGAGAATGACTCTATATGTTCTATATAGTCTAGCTTCAACAGACCGGAAGTCCTTTGGCAAAATTGATGTCTCTCGAGCATACTATTGGTTGAAAGGAAGAGTAAATTCAAAAGCAGAAACAATATTGATGACTTATATTGAAAGTCGACTTGCCCACCTCGAATTTATAAGCTCGTGGGAGAGTCAACGATTCAATAAGGCCAAGTTTGCAGCAAATGAAGCCCTTAAAGGAAGTGCTATTGAGAAAGCCTGGGCTCTGATGGCTATTAAGTATTTTAAGATAGAGGATGAAAAAGAAGAAGTAGCATCCCTGGTTTCTACCTTAGGCGAAAGTCTTTCCAAAGATATGGAGTCACTTATTGAGAATGATGACTTTAAGTCATGGGGAATTATCCGCACGCGAATGAACGGATTTTTAGGTACATATTCCTCTTCGATAGCTCTTGCTGCTAGAGCTTTGCATGAAACGAATCAACTCTCTGAATCGATTAAAGGGAAATTGGTTAAGTATCTTCTGCGAAGGTTTAACGGTAAAAACTTTGGTTCAACTTTTGAAACTGGTCAGACATTGATTCACAGTGCGTGGTTGTTAAAAGAAGATATCAAGAAGTCAGCCTCTGCTTCAAAACCAAAACTAGAGGTAAATGGCCAAAAGGTTAAGTATGACGATGAAAATGTAGTATCTAATATTGCTGGTTTTGAAATTGAACTTGATCCTAAGGTTTTTGTTTCTGGTGAGAATAGTATTAATCTCAAAAACTCTAGTGATTACCTTAGCTCTCACCTTGATCTGAAGCTTCTATTACCACCAGACGAGGTAAAGTCAAAAGCAAGTAATATGTCTATTGAAAAACGCATATACAAAATTAGCTCAATGACTGATTACGGGAGAGTTCTAAAAGATAAAAACTTTGATCTCAAAATGGGTGATTTACTTTATGTCGAGTTGAGATTCAAGGATCGAGACCCTGATGGATCTTGGAATTCAAGCGAATACTATATGATTCAAGATGATCTTCCTGCAGGGATGACCGTTATTGAGGAGGGAATTGATAATCTGGTTGTGAATAGTCCAAGATTGGCAAAAAGGCAAAGAGGAGAAAATGCTTTTAAATATCGGAAGATCCAATCGGATAAAATAACTTGGTACTTCAAGGATCTAAGTCGATTAATGTCTAATGAGTTTGTTGTCGGGTACTTCCTGCGAGCTAATTTTGCAGGAGAGTTTTCAATGGGAGTAGCGAAAGCTGAAGATTTTTATGATGAAGAGTCTTTTGCATATACAGATAGTCGCCGGGTTTCTATTTCTTCTGGTAAGTAGTAAGGTTGGGGCGGAGATAAGTATTGATCCGTCTCTTGATAGCTCTCAGAAGATTACAATAGAGCAGGAGTATTTCAAGTTTGCAAGAGTGCTTGCAAAAAGCTATGGCGCTGAAATTTTAGGTCGCCCTCTAAAAGTGACTACTGGACAGACGGGAAATAAACTCGCTCTATACAGTCAGGGAGAAATCAGACTTAAATCTTCAAAGTCATTTACTCCTAGTGTTCTTCGTCATGAATTGGCTCACTTTGCTTTAGAGAGGTTATGTCCCAGAGTAACTAATCAATTTGTCCACGAAATTTTTGCGATTCTTGCATCTGAAGATTATTTGAGGCTAGGAGTTAATAAATCGTTTATTTTAAAACGTACTGCGAGGAGTTATTTGGTCGATAATCGCAATTCTAAGATCGGTCCAAAAGCACAGGCTGCAATTGCTCGATTACTCGCAAGTAAAGAGCGGCGAAAAACTATGAAAGATAGTTTCAAAACTCTTTTTGAGACATGTAAAGGCTCTAATGGTAAGTCAGTGGATACTGAGTTAGTCGTAAATTCCTTTTTGGACGAGCAGAAAATAAGCTTTGGCCCGATAAATATTGCGGTTATTGACGGGTCATCTGGCCGTAAACTCTATTCAAACGGAAGTTTAAATCAGAGGTTTCCGATAGGTTCTATTCTAAAGCCTTTCGTTGTGGCTGAAATGCCCTCGATTCAAAGAGCTATTAGCTCTAAAGCCAATAGTTTTTGGAGTTGTCCAAATGGTGAGAGTTATAAAAGAATATGGGACTGGCCAGAGGCCTTGGCAAAATCGTGCAATGGTTTTTTCTTAGATCAGCAACCCAAGCCTTCAGAGTTGAGTTCGATCGTAAGTAAGTTAGAAAGCTTCGGAGTCAGGGGGAATGCCTTTTCGATGCAGGAGCTTATTGGACTTAGCGAGAACATAGAGCTTAGTTTAAGTAATGTGGTGTCCATTTATAAATATTTGAGCTTTGCCCACCCTGGCGTTTTAGATGTCCTAGAGAGTACAGCAAAAATTGGGACTTTGAGTAATGTAGATGGTAGAGACTGGTTTATTAGGAAATCTATAAAATTGAAAACGGGAACAGTTAGGGGGTTTAAAGGCAGACCCTATCACTCTTGGATCGTTGCGGTCGGCCCAGATAATAGAGAAGGTAGACCTTCATTTTTAGCTGCTATTCATGGAAAAGGTCATTCTGCCTTTAGTTTGTTGAAGGAGTTGAAGTCACGTTTAAAGACTGTGATCCCTGTTCAATCCGAATCGGTGGAAGTGCAAATTTTGGGATTGGTTCCACCCAAAAAAGTGAAACTGTTTTGTAGTAGTGGAAACAAGTATGTAGCCTATAAAAATGGCAGAGTGGAGTTAGTTAAGCCAGGTCATCAACCGATTGCAGGTGAGAAAGTTTTCTGTGATAAAGGTCCTATTAGTGCTAGATTTCCATTGATAAATGGTAAAACGGCGACTCGAGAGTACTGGGGGCATATTAAAAGAGTAGAAAAAGATCAATTAGATCCTGTGCAAATTTCCAGAGGCGTAACAAATCGCAGAGTTCGAGCAAGGAAAGGTTCGGTATTCAGGCTAACCACTGGAATGTCCCACTACATAGAGCGAGTTATTCTCTCAGAGTTTCCTTTAGGAAGTTATGAGACTCTCAAGCTTCTTGCCCTTGCTATTAAAAATAATGGAAGGTTCGCCCGACACTTACGAGGACCCATATGTGATACGACTCATTGTCAGGTGTTTAATCACAATGGAGAAGGGGTCGGGAAATCACTAAGGAGAAAGGTTCAAAAAGCTATAAAAGATGTCGCTCATCTATCTCTAGTAAACGCTCGAGGTGAAAGTCCTTGGATTCACTTTTCCTTGGGAGGTGAAAGTCCTTGGAGTAGCTACAGGGATATAAACTTGATTGAAAAGCTTTTTGGAGTTTCAAATATAAAGAACATCATTGCATCTGAAGGGCAGATAACCTTACGTGGTGATAATATTAAGTCTTTAAAGTGTGAGCAGTTTAGAAATAAATTGAGTCTACTTTCTTGCCCTTCGAAAATAGCTGTTGAAGAGGATAAGAGAATATTCTTTAGTGGCAAGGGTGAGGGGCACGGATTGGGTATTAAGTTGAGGCAGTCAGATGCCCTAGCGAGGCAAGGTAAATCCATGAATGATCTTCAGAAGACCTTTCTCCCGCATCTCGAAATCAAGTAATCAGTATTTAACTTTCTTTCTAAGATTCTTCTTTTCGCTGTGTTCTTGCTTTTTTTGTCTATTCTTTAGTTTTGTACTCTTCGAAATTCTGGTTTTCTTGCGCGTGGGTTTTACGTAAAAAGCAGCTTTTAGTTTCTTTCGTAGCTTTTCAACGCAATCTTCTTTATTTCTCTTTCTTGATTTGAACTGATCTGAAGACACAACAATTTCACCACCGCTATTAATCAAGGACTCCAGTTTCTTGGAAATTAGAGTTTTTCGGATTGATGATGTGGCCTCACTCTCCTGAAATTTCCACCTTAGAATGACCTTGGTTTCAGTCTTATTGACATGTTGGCCTCCGGGGCCTCCTGATTTGGCCGCCGAGAATCGAAATTCAGACTGGATCTTCTCAAAATATGTCTCAGTTAGCCCCATTGACCTACTCCCAGTTCCTATTGGAGCAGATTCTAGTGCCTTTACCAAATGTTTTCATAAAAATAAGTAATTTCAGATATTTATGAGCTTATTTGAACGTGTTCAAAAAAGTCCTTGCACTTTTTTTGAGCACCTGTTACTTTTTGAACATGTTCAAAAAAGGATTTCTAGATGAAAAAGTCGGAAAGAACAAAAAGTAGACTTCTTGAGGTGGCCCTCAAGGTGATCAGTCAAAAAGGCTTTGAAGAGGCGACTTTGAGAGGGATCGCCAAAGAGGCTGGCGTGGCCCCTGGAGGAATCTATTATTATTTTGAGAGCAAAGAGAGTTTCATCTACGAGTACTATAAGCAGTCAAATAAAGATCATGTGGAGTCTTTAGGGGACTTTTTCCAGAAGGAAAAGAGTTTTTCAAAGCGATTACATTTCTTTGTGACTCAAAAAATAAAAGTGGCGAATCCCTACAAAGATATGTCTCGAGCCCTATTCAGAGTTGCTGCTGACCCTAATTCTCCTATGTCTCCATTTTCGAAAGAGTCCTTGGAATTGAGGCGAGAAGTCTTAGATCTTCTAGAAGAGTTATTGGATGGGTCTGATGCTAAGTTTCTGCCTGAGATTCGTGACGTCCTTCCAGAGTATCTTTGGTTGTATATGATGGGACTTATTCTCTTTTGGATTTATGACACATCTGAAGAGTCAAAGAGAACTTTTGAACTGATAGACAAGACGATACCTTTAATTGAAATGGCCAACACAATGATTCAATCACCTATGGCACTACCTTTTAGAAAGAACATTCTGTTGATTTTAAAAAGTTTCGTACCAAACTTGGGCCGGGTGTCCAACTCTTAGGAGGTTTTATGATCGTTATTGTGACTTATTCAATCTATTTACTGTTTTGCCTTGCCTTCACTTATTGGGTAGGAAAGAACCTTTTCCAAAGCGGTAGGATCTTTCTTTTGGATTCTTTCAATGAGAATGAAGAAAAAGCTGATTCAGTAAATCGTCTTTTATTGGTGGGCTTCTATCTAGTGAATTTTGGTCTTGTGTCCTTATTTATGGCATTCGGACCTAAACCAAAAAGTCCTATTGAGGCCTTCGAATACTTAGCAGTTAAAATTGGAATTGTCTTAGTGGTATTGGGTGGAATGCATTACTTTAATATGCGAAATATCGCAAAAATGAGAAGTAAAGCTCTTTCAAAATTTGTTGCCGAACCCAACTAAATAAATAGGCAATTCGAAAGTAATGGCTGGATGTTTTTCATCTGTCAAAGAGACTACAGGTTTTCACCCAGCCATTTTGTCTTTTAGTCGAGTAGCTGTCTAAATCGACCTTTTATTTGGTCAACGACTCTTTTGGTATCGCAAATTCTTCTTGGCGGGTAGGGTCTCCCTTGAGAGTCCACGCCACCTGAAACCCATCTGCAGTCTTGAACGTAACGAATTTCACCAACCAGTGACAGATGAAAGAAGTTTTGCTCGTCTTTTTTATAAAAGCTTAGTGAAAGCTCTCTGCCTTCAACTCTAAATTTACAATTATTAGGGTTGAAATAAAACTTGGCTCCATCTATTTGAACTTCTTTTCTTCCCGAGACTGTAATGGATTTCAGTTCACCAATTTCGGATTTACAACGGTCGCTCAAAAGATCGCCAGTTGTAGAATTAGCAATTTCTAAAATAAGTGCTCCATTGGATTCCATCTGTAGACGTAGATCAATTGGCCAGCCATCGAATTCACCTTTGTAGAAACCTGTCCATTCCTGCACCTGTTCCTGAATTTCAGCAGGAACAATACCATCTTCGACTTCGATTTGCTTGCACCCGGCGAGTGCAAAAAAGCTTAGAAAAACTAAAAATAAACGAAATTTCATATTTCCCCCTCTGGAATATAGTTGCACCTATATTGTGGGTGGCAAAACGTTAACGCGTCTGCAGAAGAGAAAATTTAGAAAATTTGGCTTTGTGCGACAACTACGAGGCTGGCTTGTCCATTTTGAACATCTAAACTGGAGCTAATACTCTCTATATCAGTAAGAGTACTTACAATGATCGATGTGAAATGATTGTTAAATTGAACAAGAGGCAAGCCACTGGATTTAACTCCCTCGGAGACATGATACATAAGAGTAACTTTAGACATTTGTCGCTCAGGCGCGTAATGAAGTTGAAGCCATGTATCAACTGTAAATTCTCGTGTACCACATCGAACTTTCCACCATGGAACATGGCTTAGAAGTTCATGGGTGCAACCAATGGATTCACCTGTGGACGAAGAGTGCAGAGAGAAATTCAACTGCTCTGCTTTGAACCGAGAAACAAGGTTTGTCTGAGCAAACAGGTTGATAGAGAACAATGTCGTTAAAATGGCTATTAAAGCAGCTTTCATGGGAACCCCTCTCAAAAAAGGTCCTATTGGATGCCTTGTTTCTAGTCAATATATATTAAATTGAGACTTTGCAGCGGTTAATTTCTTATTCTCTGCTCTCATTATTTAATTTGAGTAAAAAGTAGAGGACCTAGGTTAATACTCTGTAATTTTAGGGCTCTAAAAATACAAATTAGCTCTCGTTCCATCTAGATTTAACAAGAGGCAAGGGATTGCTCATCGCAGGAGGCGATACCAAATGGAAATTGTATTAGACAGAAAGAGAAGGGCCGAAACTCCATGAAGGAGAATCGGCCCTAATATCAAATTACTCACCAAGTCCTTCTAAAATCTCATCGATTTTATCGACATTGTCGAAGGACAAGAAAAAATTTCCATTGGAAATTGAACTCTTAATTTTGGGAATCGAGAGCACTCTTCCGTTATGAATGACGGCCAGTCGGTGATTTAAATACTTAGTTGTTAGCTTTGCCAGTTTAGACTGATCTTTCTCAGAAAGAGAGATTTGAATTCCTGGAATTTCAGATTGATCGTCGGTTCTGCGATATTCAAAATTAGTTAAGTGAAGGGGCTTTCTTTCGAGGGGCAACAAAAATGATCCCTTATATTCGATAGAGCCTTTAGCTTGTTTGTCGCTAATCTTAACTGGAATAAATTCCAAGTGTGATCTCGCCTCTACATTTGTTTTTGGTGCGTTATCAAGCGTCTTTGCAAAGCTTCCACCTGTTTGAAGTATTGTGGATGCCATAATAGTTAAAATAATACCCTTTGGTTTCATGGGAACCTCCTATAATTGTTCAATGATTGTTTTGATCTCCGAAATTAAGATCGGTGAGGAGGCCCTCTTTTAGAGGCAGAAAGAATCAAATGAGACAAGTCGTTTAATACTGGTGGGTTCCAGTACGTAGTAATTGGTCTAACAACTTGATTTGAATAAGTCCAAGTCGGATTCGTGAATAGAAAGTAATTTCCGATATTCACCAAATCAGAATTGTTCTGATCAGCAATGCTTTGCTGAATTTCACAGCTACTACTAGCTGACTCATAGGATACAACCTTAGCGTTTGCTATATAGCAGGTAGCTAGGATGCAGTAAATTGGTGATAAAAGTAATAATGCTTTCACATTACCAACTTGAGTCGTCCTTAAATTTTGTCAAGGTGACCTCAATAAAAGTTTTTCAGAGAGAAAATAACCACACTAAAGGCCTCAGCAGCTTGAGATTTGTGCTCGTTTTCGTAGGCATGTGGTAGATCGCCCTGGAAACATAAAACATCTCCCTTGTTTAAGCTGTGAGCCTTCTTATCTACATAGACTGTGATCTGACCTTTTATGCAATATAGATACTCTCGTGTGTTCGAGATGTGAGGCGTACCTTTAAATCGAGAGGCAGGTTTAAGACAGATTTTGTCGATTTCCATACCAGGTAGGTTCTCTGGTAGGACTTTGGTAATTTGTATGAGTCCTTGGGCCTTTTCAATGATTTTAAGTTGCTCTTTTTTAACTGTGTATGTGCGCTGATCTCCAGGGTGTAGTAACTCTTCAATTCCCACCTCTAGAGCTTGGCAAATTTGCATTAAAATATTTAAAGAAGGATTACTTTGTCCTGACTCCAAATAGGTAATAGTGGACCTAGGAATTCCTGTGAGTTTTGCCAGCTGAACTTGGCTAAGGTTTCGCTTCTTTCTTAGAGTTAAAATATTTTGTGCTAAATTTTGTGGATAAGTATCTATTTTCATGGAAACCGCCAGTCAATTGCCAATATGACAAGATATTAGCATAAATGTTGGCAAATCAGCAACATTTCTCCAGATTGAATTCAGGAGGTTTTATGAAAGATTCATCATTAAATATGAAAAACGATATAGCAAAATTAGATCATTTAAATTTCACTGTTTCTGACTTTGAGGAAAGTGTTGATTATTATAAATCAAGATTTGGCTTCTCTTTGGTGGAAAAGGGAACAACGATAGAGGATCGTCCATGGGGAATACTAAAAGCTGGTGAGACCATGTTAGCAATTTCTGAACAACCTGACTTAAAAAAGCTTATGCCTGAAGATCATCATAGAATAAACCACTTTGGTTTTCGATTGTCAGATGAGAACGCTTGGTTGGAGACTTTAGATGAGTTTAATATGAAGACCTATTATGGGAGCCCTGTGAGGTATCCAAACTCCACATCTTGGTATGTTTCGGATCCTAACGGATATACTATTGAAGTTTCGATTTGGAAAAATAATGAGGTGAAATTTTAATAAAAAAGGCCCGAGGTAGATCGGGCCTTATAGATTTAGAGTTTAGTTCTTTATTAGTTTGTAAGAGACCCTTCAATTTTTTCAACTAAAGTTGAGACGAGTTCACTCGGTAGGGCTTTTGAGAAGTCAATCTTTAAGGTTAGATTGTTGCCTTCTTGTTTGAACTCTAAAGCAGTATCTTTTGAAAGGGTAATTTGTATTGCTTCGAGGGCTTTAAGTGCCTGTAAACCTAGATCATCGCTCGCAATTTTTTCTAGTGCTTTTGGAAAGTGCTCTAAAAATACAGAAACTTGATATAAAGCAGGATCTTTTAGCTCCTTAACAGCTTCAAAATTCGTGAATTCAAGCTTTGTTTGATACGCGCCCTGAAAAGTTTCCGATACATTGGCCGCTGTACGTTTAAGAGCTAAGGATCCAGGTACATCTGCTCCATGAGGTACTTTAGGTGGAATTCCACCTCTGGAGAGATCTCCTGAGAGAAGTGTAGCGTTGTCGAACTGAATTGAAATGATGTTTCCGAGTTCAATGACTTGCATTGCGAAGGTATCACGAAAATTACTTTCTTGAACAAGAAGACCTCTGTTTGAATTTCCTTTGGCTTCTTTCTTGAGAGGAAAACCGTGGTAGCTATTACCTGAGCTTGAGATCAAAGTAGCTGGCAAAACTGGTTGGTTTTCTTCGATCGCTTTTTTATTGAATTTAGCGATAATATAGAAAATATCTGTTGGGCTCATAACTTCATATGCAAGGGCATCAGAAAACATTTGGGTCATTTTATTCTCCATAGAAAAATTGATATTTATGATGATAGCTGACTGTAATTTAAAGTCATCTCAAGTCTTCAATTGGAAGCTATGTCTCGACTTGTTAAAAGCTGACCAAGGTCTGGATAGAAAATGTAAATGGAATCAAGAGTCTGTTAAAAAAACCAGCTCCTTTAATTTAAAGAAGCTGGTTCAGTGTGAGAATAAGGGGTTTACAGAGGTAATTTATCTATAGAGTATGGATTCAGTGCTTTACTCAGTTTCCATATCTATAGGTAAGTTATAATCAATAAGGTGTCTTCTGATAAATTCACGTATAAAGTCTTGCGAAGCATTAGTGTAGATGGCCACAGAAGTTTCGTTGAAAGATATTTTGCTAGATCGAGTATCGTTGTACAGATTGATAGAATATCCTTCTTTTAATCTTGCTTCGGGGTGTTTAGCTTTTACAACTTCCATTTCTAACTCAAAAGCCTTATAAACTCTCTCAATTATATCTTGATCGAGTGTATCGTTAACATAACCCAAATGGGTACTTGTACCATAATCTGCCAATAGGTCTTCTAGTTTAGTTCTTGCTGCAGTTTGTGGTCTAACAAGATTATTAAGCATTACATTTTTTATTTGTTCTCTTTCCGCATTTGTATATACGGCAACAGAACCTTCGTCGTTCGTTGAAATCCTTGAGGATCTTGTGTCATTGTAGAAAACAAAATGCAATGGTCTTCTAAAGACTGCATTGGGGTTGTCTTTTTGAATTTCACTAAAGATCTCCATGAAATTTTCAACATGTCTTTTAAGTGTCTTTTGACTAAGTCCTGATGCAAAGTACACGGTGCTGCGATTAGATTCATTTTCATATAGAAATGTGCGAAAGGTATATTGGATACTTCCTGGTGCCTGAACCATCACATTCATCATGGCGTTCATAATATCCTGATACCTGGCATTGGTATAAATTACTGCGCTGTTATCGTTTGTTGAGACCTTACTTGATCTAGAGTCGTTGTAAAAAGATAAATTATAAGGAGAGTTGAAGGTGAATCCAGGGTAAGTAGTTTCGAGAACATATAAAACTGATTTGAGATTACTGTAGTGTTGTTCAAGTTTATCTTCACTTAGAGTGCTTGAGATAGATGCGGTCATTCCATACTGCTCAAGAAGTCCTTGCATTTTTATATGTACTGGTGCTCCTTTTCCTAAGTACTCGAGAAGTGCTAGGCTTATGGACGTTGAAGTTGCAGACTCTAGAATCCTGATGTTTTTGCCTATTATGCTAACTGGTGTGCCATTACCCTTAGCTAAGCTAATAGTGAGTCCGTTCAGCCAGTCTTTCTCGTCGCTATCTAAGCGAGAGTAATCTAAGACTTTATCAACAATCCCCATAACTCTAAACATCGAGTCGACGCTGACAGTTTGATCGAATTGAAGACCAATACCCATTTCGGTAAATTTTTTATTGAGATCTAGCGCGCTGCTAACCCGCTCTTTAGTAATGATATTGATGAACATATTTTCACAAAGTGGACGAGCCTGAAGGTTTCCAATTAAAAGTCCGCTTGTGAATAAAAGTGCCAACGTAAACCGAGCTACGCTCATGATATCTCCTGCATTCGAGTTAGTAATGCATGGCGTTATATCTGAGAATTGAGGTGATTACAAGAAAAAAACAGGTGACACCTGATTTTTGGAAGAAATCGCGTGATTTTAAGGGTTTATAAGGCTAGTTCCAAGAGATGATTTCCACGAGTTCTCTAACTTGAAGGATCTTTTGCTCTCCTAAAGCGTAGTGGTTTTCCTTTTTCAACACTACTTTTAGATGTGGAGAGTAATAGAATTTTTGAAACTTTGAAGTTGTTAAATCAATTTCTTTTCCACTGTTGCACCAGACGACCCATGATGGATATATACCGAATGAGGTTGGAACATCTTCTGACCCTGTTACTTTACAGGTTTTAGTAAATGACATTGCGCCGACCTTATTGTTCTTTCCTGTAGCTCTAAAGGTCATGGTTTTTCCCGTTTCAAGGGGGAAAATAGCGTTATAGTTTCCGAGAACGACAAAATTACCGGTTTCTCCATTAATAGCGTCGTATTCAACTGGCGGAATAAATGAATTGGAATATCTCTTTGAGATAAACTTCTTGCCCGTTTCAGGATCCAAAATACTCGCAGTTAGAATTTTTCCTTCTCGTTTTTCAATAGTCATGGTCATTGTTGCTTTATGTGTTACATCACCAGTTTCACGATTGAGATACGTTACTTCTGATAGATAGGAATCGCCTTCTTTCAATTGATAGAGTTCTGCTGGAAAGATACTTTTAGATGAGAAACTCATACTAAGACTTGGCCAAAAATAGTATATAGAAGCCGAAATGATTACTGAGGACATAACTAAAGCTATCGGCATGGCATAGTTGAGTAAACTAAGTCTGTCTTCAGGTTTTTTTAAACGCTTTACGGTCTTTTTCTTGTTGCTTGTTTTTGAGTTGAGATCAGAGCGAGCCAATTCAAACTTTTTAACAGCTTCAGTAAGAACATCCTCGGTTATGGCGACCTTACTTTTGATATCAATTGGAATAGTTTTATCCGAAAACTTTAAATTCTTTTCTTGGATTTGAGCGGCTAAAGAGATGATCATTCCAATTTCTCTGGTCTTGAAACCTTTGCTCAAAAGTCTCATGCGAACGCCTTGCTCGTTGAGTATCATAACTTCAGGGCGTTTGGCTTGGTAGATTTCTTCTGGAAAATCTTCAAGGTTAATTTTTAATAAATCAGATTTGATTTCTTTTAGAGATTGATATCTGTTGCCTGGGGCTTTTGCCAGCATCTTGTAGAGAATATCTTCAATACCTGGAGGTAGTAGTTCTGCAAGATCATGAGGTAGCTTTACATCTTTATTTCTGATGTTGTCCATGGTCATATATTTGGTTTCATCAACAAAAGGATTTGTACCTTCAAGCATCTCAAATAATATTGTTCCTAAAGAAAAAATATCAGATTGTGAACTCGGTCTCTGACCCGAAATTAGTTCTGGAGCGAGGTAGCTGACAGTTCCTACGATTTGATCTTTTTGTGTCAAATCTTGATCTGACTTCTTGTAGTCTTTAGAAATTCCGAAATCTACGATCTTTACTCGTCCTCTTTCGTCGATTACAAGGTTTGCAGGTTTTAGATCTCTGTGTAAAATACCTTGATTGTGAGCTTCGTCCATTCCCTCTACGACTTGTTTTATGCATTCTATAGCTTCAGCAACGCCGAAGCCTCTACTTCCCAGAATTTGACTTAGGTTTTTCCCTGGAATGTATTCCATAGCTATATAGCTTGTGCCTTCAAAAGAACCATAGCTATAAACGGAAACAATATTGGGGTGGTTCAGTGAAGCTAAAATTTTTGCTTCATTTTCGAATCTCTCTTTTTGATTCGACTCTGCATCATCATCGGAAATTATTGTCTTAATGGCGACCTTACGGCCAAGTCGAGTGTCTTCTGCAAGAAACACTTCTCCCATACCCCCTTCACCGAGGGGTTCGATAATCTTGAATTGATCAATAACTACGCCTGGTTTAATCATTTTCCTAGGTCTCTGATCGGAAAAAAATGGATTCATCATTATCCCCTAATATCGTTTAGGAGGCGCTATACGACAAAATAGCTCCTCTACATCTAATTTTGTTTAGGGTTCTGACGAATTATGACATTAGTCTGGTGATCGATTATGAGACAAAATTAAATACTTGGTTTGTCTTCGCTTGGTTCTCCGGAGGCCACCTGTGGCGATTTCTTTTGGAACTCTTCGGATGCCGGTTTGGTGAACAAAATAAAGAGTGCAAAAGCCTGAAGGCCAAGTTGAACCACCATAATGATACTCGATAGTGGGATTACACTCATATTTTTGATGACTGTAATAAGAGACATGGGCGTTCCAACTAAAAATAGAATGAGATACAGAATTCTTGCCCAATTCATTCTTTTTGAGACAAATAAAATCAGAAGTAAGATGATACCAATTGAAAAGGCTTGAATGCCAATGACCATTATCTTACCGACTGCTGGAGGAAGATTCGCTTGGCTAAGAGACTGGTTAACCTGTGCGATCGTAGTGTCCCAACTGACTAAAAGATTGATGAGTCCAATTCCTATGGAGCCTAGAAAAAGCTTCACTGCGAAGCTAACTGTTTTGAAATCACCTGATGACTTGTTCTTTGAATCCTGATTTGTATTTTCCATAGATGTTCTATCGGCTTGGACAGGGACTACCTAAACCCTTGAAATTGTAACATAATACTTCGATATTTCAGATTTTGCGCTTGAAATAATTGCGATAGGGAAAATAGTCATTAGCTATTCTTGGTAAAAAGGGTATGTTTCGAATGGTAATACAAGGGGAAAAGTATGAATCGTGATTTAAATGTATGGTTAGGAAATTATTCTGAAGATCATCAAAACGAAGTAAATCAAAAAATTCATTTCGTATTTGTTCCTCTAATTTTTATTTCAGTGCTGGCTTTACTATGGGGGCTTCCAAGTTTGGAGATTGGCCCGGTAACTTTTAAATGGACTTATGCTTTAGTCTTAGGGGGAACACTTTTTTATCTCTTACTAAGTCCGTTTTACGCTGTTTTAATGTTTGTATTGTCGGCTCTTTGCTGTGTTGCTTTTTATTTTATCGAGGTAAAGACTCAGATCTCGATTATGTGGACTTTTGGAGCTGTATTTGTTGTTTCATGGATTGCTCAATTTTATGGACACAAATTAGAGGGGAAAAAGCCTTCTTTTCTAACAGACCTCACTTACTTATTGATTGGTCCCATTTGGATTCTTCACAAGCTTCGCGGAAAATCAATTTCTTAAGAGGCCAAGAAACTCGTAACTCAAAACACGACGATTTTTCTAAAAGGCGACTAGACAAAAATTGAGGGTTGTTCGTAGCAAGCTCGATATAAGGCTGAACGTATTGTTCTATTAACAGGTCTTTGTTCTCCACAATAAATTAGATAACCTTAATTGTGGTCAATGAAACAAAAATCGATAGTAATATTCTAAATACAGTGATCTTTAATGAAAGCAATGAAGAGGTTCCAGTTAAGTCTGTACTGGAAGGTAATACCTTGCTGGTTTTTTTAAGGCATTTTGGATGTATTGGATGCGCCGCTCACTTGGTTGAAATTCTGCCTTCAATAGATGTCTTCATAAAACAAAATATTAAGGTCGTTTTTATAGGCAATGGTGATGCCAAGTTTATAAGAGATTTCAAAGAGAAATACGGAATAGATAAGGCTTTTGTGTTTACGGACCCAGAATTGAAGTTGTATTCAGCTTTCGGTCTTAAAAAAAGTTTGAACGGCGCTGTAGGGTTTGGTGCCGTGCTAAATGTTTTCAAACTTGTTGGAAAGGGTCTTATTCAAACATCTATTCAAGGAAGCGTGACTCAGCAGGGTGGGGTTGCTCTTGTGGATAAACAAGGACAGATTGTATTCCAGCACCGTAGTCAGAAGCTGGGTGACAACGCACCGGTATCCAGATTGATTAAGGCTGCGAACTCATTGACTATTACGGAGAATATTTAGTGGATTATATAATACACGCTGCGAATATTCTTTTTTTGGCCTCCTACTTAGTTAGAGATATTTTTTGGCTTAGGGTGATTACGATTATCGCGATTTCCAGCCTCATACCTTATTACTATAACCAGATTGAGCCACTGTGGGCTCCGATTGCTTGGAATATTCTCTTTATTCTAATAAATTCTTATCAAGTCTACGTGTTATGGCTAGAGAGAAAACCCGTATTTCTTACTTCGGAAGAACAAGGTTTATACTCACTTAAGTTTGAAAGCCTAAGTCCTAAGCAATTCAAAAGATTGATTTCTGTTGGTCATTGGAAAGAGTTCGAACCAAGCGTGAAACTTACGGAAGAAGGAGTCATGTCAAAGAATTTGATGTTGATTTCAAGTGGAGAGTCCGGTGTTTTTAGGTCGGGTCAGGAGATCGCAAAGCTTGGTCCTGGGAATTTTGTGGGCGAGATGAGTTTTATGACAGGGGAGACCGTTTCTGCGGACGTCAGAACCAAAAGTAGCAATAAAATATTCTCATGGGCGAAATCCGATTTAGATCAACTTTTTAAGAAATCTCCTGAAATTCATTCAGAAATTCAAAAGATTATTGGATTTGACCTTGTTGAAAAGCTTAAGGTCTGAATCATATATTCTAAGCCCCCGGTCGCAATAATTTTCAAATTTTACTTAGTAAAAGTTCTAATCTGTCCGACTTATAATTTAGGATAGAATATGGATTATCTAAAATTGATACAAGACTTAGAAACGGGAATTAGGAATGGAGCAATAAAATCCACTCTTGAGTCTATTTCTAAACTGAATTTTGAAAAGATACCTCGGAGGCATCGGCAAAAGCTAGCGAATTTAGCGTGGCGCTCAGGAGGTGTTCAGCAAGGTTTTCATATTCTTCATCCGGTCGTACGGAGTGAAGAAGCTTTGGCAAGGAAAGACGCTACAGAGGCCGAGATTATTGAATATTCAATGCTTCTACAAAAGCTTGGCTCCACAAGAGAGGCTTACGAGCGTCTTGATTCTATCGATGCTAGTCACAATCCGCAGGTTTTACTCTACAAGGTGTTCTGCGAGTTTTCACAGTGGAGATATAAAGAATCCATCGAATTGCTGAATCAGTATATTGGCCACAAAGAGTTAACTGAATACAATGTGATTGTAGGAAAAACCAACCTCTTGTCGGCTTATATTTGTATAGGAAGGTACGATATTGCTCGAAGTTTATCAGATGAGTTAGTTGGTAAACTCAAAAACTCGGATCACCAGAGGCTTTATGGAAATATTTTGGAGATGCGAGCTCAAATTGAAATTTATGAGCAAAACTTCGAATTAGCAAGAAGGCTCTTGCAGGATTCTATCAAGGTTCTGTCTCGAGAATCTGGTTCTTATCAGCTCTTCGCTAAGAAGTGGCTCGCAATATTAGATAGCTTGGAGCTTGGGAATATTAAAAGTATCGAGAGCTTTCGAAAAGAAGCGATCAAAAAGCAGCATTGGGAGAGTCTCAGAGAGGCGGATTTGTTTCAACTTAAAATTGAAAGAGATGAAGATCGATTCAAAAGACTTCTCTATGGAACTCCCTATAAGGAATATCAAGAAAGAATACTTCATACTCTCGGCGAAGGGCAGATGAGCTCCTTCGAGAGTGAAGTCGTCATCGGTTCAAAATCTAAGGTAAAACAAGAGATTGATTTTATTAGAGGTTTGGTCGATGGCAAGCAGGTGATCAAACCAGGAAAAGCGATCCATAAGATACTTGCAGTCCTGGCCTTCGATTTCTATAAACCAAGGCGTATTGGAAATCTCTTTTCACTCATATATGCGGACGAACATTTTGATATTATGTCCTCTCCCAATAGGATTCATCAGCTGGTGAATAGAGCAAAGAAGGAGATAAAGAAGCACTCAATGAATTTAGACATAATAGAGACCAATGGTTCCTACTCTCTAAGATTTGGAAACAATCTAGCTATGAAAGTGCAGTTGGAAAAGAGTGTTCCAACTACAGAGTACATTCAGTTAAAACTATTATTAGAGCGAACGAGACAATCGAGTTTTAAAACATCTGAGATTATGAAAAATCTGGATCTTCCTTTGACATCCGCTAATCGATTTATTAGGTGGGCCCTCGACTCAGGATACCTAGAAAAATCGGGTATCGGTAAGAAGACGATTTATTTCTTATCTTCCAATTTGAATAAGAGAGCAGCATAAAAAAAGGCAGCTCTTAGGGGCGAGCTGCCTAGCGGGATTATTGCGAAAGTTTGTGCTATTTCGGGTATTTGGGTTACACAACGTTTCTCTTTGTACTATTAGAATACTACCTTCCCTCTCAAATAAGA
>CAZFYV010000012.1:8091-26190 GCA_964523195.1 uncultured Pseudobdellovibrionaceae bacterium | reverse complement strand
CTAGCTGAGGCCCTGATTCTCACTGCTGTAGGTTTGGGTGTAGCTATACCTGCTGTCATCGCATTTAATTTGTTTAATAAAACCATTATTCAAATGATTAAAGACGTTGAGTCAATAAAAGAGATTAAAAAAGCACGGGCAATTAAAAAGTTAAACTAGTTGGGAATAGGAAATGGCTGCAGATTTAAACTCAAGTGAAGATGAGCCAATAACAGACATTAACATCACCCCGTTTGTTGATGTGGTCTTGGTTTTGTTGGTCATATTTATGGTCACTGCGCCAATGATGGTGCAAAAGGTTCTTGAAGTTCAATTGCCTAGCTCTGAAAGCGTTGATCAAGTTGACCCTGAAACGATTGCTGTTGCGATTACCTCAACAGGACAATTTCTTCTTAATGGTCAGATTACGACAAAGTCATTTTTATTGGAGTCGGCCAAGAGTGCAGTTGATTTAAATAAAGATGTACAAGTTCTCATTGCTGCTGACCAAGAGGCTGCTCATAAGCATGTCGTAAGTGCCATAGATGTAATCAAACAGGCAGGGGTCGAGAATTTCGCTTTTCAGATTAATAAGCAAGACTCTGAATTATCGAAAGAACAAGATGAAGCTAAAGAGGTAGCTCCTTAGATGAATTTTGCAAGGGATCGATTTTTAGTTCAATCCGCCTGCGCTCACGGGTTTCTAATTCTTGTGACTTTAGGGGTTATATACGGAACAAAAGACACAAGCGAAAAACCAGAGGTTGTCAAATTTACCGTAATCGAAAAGCCTGTGGTTCAGGAAAAAGAGGTTGAGATAGAGATAAAAACAGCGAACCAACAAAAAGTTGAGGAGAAACCCAAAAAGGAAAAGGTCAATGAGGTTTTTGGGATAAATAGAAAAGCGATAACCTCTCAAAAAGACTCTGCAGTTAAAACTAAAAAAGGTAATACAATTACCAAGGAAGTTGACCAGAAGAAATTGAAAGACACTGATCCTGACGAACTTCCAATTCCGAAACCGGAGTATCTCGTGACCGAGATGCCAAGTGTGAAAAGCAAAGCTAGAATAAGGTATCCCGACAGGGCTAAGCAACTTGAACTAGAGGGAGTCGTAGTTCTGAGTGTTCTGATTGATTCAGAGGGCAATGTAAGAGATGCGAAAGTCTTAGAAGGATTAATCGAAGAGATGGATACAGAGGCTTTGAGGGCTATCAAACAATATAAGTTTTCGCCTGCAAAGATTGATAAAGATTCAGTTGCGGTAAGGATTCGCTATGCAGTTAGATTTGTTCTTGAATAAACACGGGCTCTTGAAAAGAGTCTATTCTGGTTTTGTAGTAATTCTTGTAGTTACAATGAGTTCAATTGCTTTGGCGCAAATTGAGGTTCAAGGAAAGGTTTTAGAGCGCGGGACTCAAAAACCTTTGAGTGGTGTTAACCTGTTTATTCTTCCAGAGGGTACGAAAGCAACGAGCAATAGTTTGGGCGAATTCGTATTTAAAGATGTACCTGTTGGCGAAAGAGAGTGGATAGTCACCATTGCAGGTTATAAACGTGTGAAAAAGAAATACAGTTACGATAAAAATTCTTCGGGAGTAATTATTTATGTGGAAAAAAATACTTACGTCGATTTTGAAACAACTGTCATTGGCAAAAAAGATAAAGTTGAACCTGCAAAGACAACGCTGAAACAATCTGACTTTTTAACATTACCGGGATCTGCGGGGGATCCGGTAAGAGCCCTCGAAAACCTTCCAGGTGTACTACAAAGTTTTGATGCCAACGTTGCAATCCAGGGTTCTCCTCCAGAGGATACAAAATACCTCATTGAAGGACATGAGATACCTTTTATATTCCATTTTTTTGGATTAAATACGGTTGCTGTTCCGGAGACTGTTGAATCCATTGACTTTCTAACAGCCGGATACGGGCCAGAATACGGGAGAGCATCTAGTGGAATTATCGACCTGAGCCTCAGGAAACCCAGAACTGATCGTATTTTTGGAATGAGCTATGTAGATTTCACAGCAACAGGTGGTTTTCTGGAAGGCCCCTTAGTCAAAGATAAGTCACAAAGCTTTTTTGTCGGTGGCCGGTATAGCTATGTGGGTCAAGTTATTAAAGCGGTCAGTGAACAGATTCAAGACGATGATGAAGATGCTCCTCCCACTTTCAATACTGCGCCTACCTACTGGGATATCAACTTTACCTATCTAAATGAACTTACAGAGCGATTAAGTTTAAGGTTAATTACATTGGCATCCCAAGATCGAGTTGAGGCCATTGTGGAGGGGGCTGATAACCCTACCTTTTCACGACGGGTCTTTGGTACAACTAATTTCTTTAGAGTCATACCGAAGTTATCATATAAGGTTAAAAAGGACGTAGAAGCTTCGACTTCAATCGGAGCAGGAATTGATTTTAATCAATTTGAACCTGGTGAACAAAGTCTTGAGATCCGGAATACGAGAGTGAGTTGGCGATCTGAGTACTCTGATAAGTCTTTAAAATGGTATCAGTTCTCGGTCGGTACTGATTTTATTTTTGAAGAGTCAAATATTGAAACCAGAATTGCACAGTCCTTCTTTAGTAGGGACGATGTTAACCCTCCTTTTGAAATATCGGAACTCCTTATTGCGGATCAAAAGTTTAGTGATTTGCAGCAAGGTTATTATCTTAGGAATGATTTTTACTTTTTTGAAAATAAGCTTCGTATTAGTCCAAATCTTCGTTACGATTATTACAGACTCCATCGAACAGGAGCTTTTCAGCCTCGATTTGGAATTTCGTATAAGTTAACTGAGACCTCTAATATTTATTTTAATACAGGTTCTTATTTCCAACCAGAAACCGCTTTTAATCTTTCTCCAGATACAGGTAATCCCGAGTTAGACCCTTCACGCAGTGTACACTTTTCATTGCGTTACGATCAAGACTTCAGAGGTGGTCAAGAGGATGGTTTTCAAATCAGTGGGGGGCTTTTTCTAAAGGAGCTAAGGGATCTGATCGCTGACAGTTCTCGCTTGGTGATTCGAGAGGGTAGTTCGGTGCCTGAGCGATATGACAACTCAGGAAAGGGTGAAGTAAAGGGAGCTGAATTTTTGATCAGATATAAAGATGGTCGAAGGAAACTCAATTTTGGCTACACTTTTACAGAGAGTACTAGAGAAGACCCTACGACTGGTGAGACTTTTCCGTCGGAGCAAGATCAAACTCACAATATCAACATCACAGGTTCATATACTTGGGGTAACTATAATCTTGGTGTGCGTTTTCGATTTGTTTCTGGCTTACCTTTTACTCCTTTAGTTGGAGGTATCTACTTTGAGAATTCTGATATCTACCTCCCTATTGAAGGAGATAAGCTATCTAGTCGAGTCGGTGACTTTTGGCAGTTAGATGCAAGGCTAGATCGTAAGTGGATTTATGATACTTGGATACTATCTCTTTATTTGGATATTCAGAATATTACCAACAGAGAGAATCCTGCCGGGAATACCTATAGTTTTGATTTTTCAGAAAGAGAAAATACGATGGGGTTGCCAATCTTGCCGACTTTTGGTGTTAAAGGAGAGTTTTAATGAAATTGTATTTTGTGATTTGCTTGAGTTTTTTAATCGCGAGTTGCAATGCGGCCGAATTCACCGAGTTTACTGAGCTGGGAGATTTACGAATTCTAGGCATTGTAGCCGATTCATCGGAAATTGATGGCACCGCTACGGGAGCAGTGAATATTACTTTAACCCCTTTCATAAGTGATATATCGGCGGCTGGAAGAACCTTCCAAGTGAGTGTCGTTTCTTGCTTGGATACTGGCTTCGTTACAGGTAATCAGCCCGGTTGTGAGAACCCTCAAGTGGAAGTTTATCCCAATGCAAATACCTTTGATACAACGTCATTGGCAGCAAGTGATCACACGGGGAATATGGATCCCATTACAATTACAGTTAATAATCCTGCGTCTTTGATATCGGGTTTTAGTGACCAGAGAAAGTTCAATGGAGTCAGCTACTTCATAGTGTTTTCGTTAGTTAACGGGAGTGAGCGTTTAACTGCCGTGAAAGAACTAGTTATCACTACTAGAACTCCTTTAAATCAAAATCCGTCGATCTCTTCAGTTAATTTCGATGGAGTTGCCTTGACGTCTGGGCCTTCGTCAGAGGGAGAGTTAACGGTTTCCTTTGGGGCTGGAGGTGAACCTGAATCGTTTCAAGAACAAAAGAATGATGGGACATTAGAGGCGACGACGGAATCTTACTTGATAAGCTTTTTTACAGATAGAGAAAAGGTGAGTCCAGCTCGAATTCTTGATGGTCAAAGTGCAACTTATCTTGCAAAGGAATCAGGATCTACTAGACTAGTTGTTGTTGTTAAAGACCGACGTGGAGGCACGGCTATTCAGATGATTAATCCATAGCCAAAGGAGTCCTATATTTTTCAGGCGTGGAGAAATTTTTGGTTTTACGATGAAGATCCTAGGGCGCTTGCAATACTTCGAATCTTGAGTGCAAGTTTTCTATTGCACTACGTATTAACTTACCATGACTTTGTTTCAGCCTATGCACATGTTAATGAAGTTTATTGGAAGCCAGTCAGCTTTTTCAGTTTTTTTGAGTTTTCGTTTTTTTCAGAGTCACTTTTAGACTTTTTTCGAACCGCACTTATATGTCTATTGATTCTTTCAGTGCTTGGATTGTTTACTCGAGTTAGCCTCATAGGTGTTTCAATAATTTTAACATTATATATGGGGTACGAGATAAACTTCTATAAGCCAAAAATGTTCCAGGCGATATTTATCTTTGTGTTCTGGATTTTGGCCTTCTCCAGGTGTTCAGATAAGTTTTCTCTAGATCGTAGGTTTTTTTTAAGGAACAAAGAGGTTCCCATTAGGTCATGGGTTTATGGTTGGCCGATTAGATTCGTTGGATCAATCATGGTCTATTTGTATCTCTCTGCTGGGTTCCTTAAGGTTTTTCATTCCGGGAGCTATTGGTTTCTCTCCGATAACTTAGCATTTATTTTTGTCTATCTGAATCAGCCACTGGGCATCTATATTGGACATAACTTCCCACTGCTTTGCAAAATTCTTGCTTTTACTGTGATATCCTTTGAGTTGATGTGGGTCGTTTACTTTTTTAGGCCAAAATTGTCCCAATGGCTATTAATTCCCAGTTTATTGCTTCATCTTGGTAGTTTCTATATTTTAGGTCTTGTCTTTTTGCCTTTTGCATTCTTTCATATTTTTCTTTTTGATTGGGGTAATCTGCTAAATAAATTAAAGTTCAAAAGTTTTGGGGCAGAAAGGGTTGTGGTTGAAAAACCCTACGTTAAAAGTAAAACGTTTACTGTTCACTGTTGTGTCGTAATATTCCTTCTAGGGATGTTTTTAACTGAATCTCTCGGGCACCCAAACAAGCCTTTTAATTGGCCCTTTGTCAGTTTTTCCATGTTTGCTTCACCGTATTTGATTGATAATTCAGATTTTTCGAATGTTGAAGTTAAAATGGTCCTAAATGGAGGGAAAGAAGTTCTTCCCAATAGCGATTTTTCGAGACCGTTTTCTACAAAACATTTTCGAGAGATTTTTAATAAGCTACATCGTTCGGGTCAGATTGAAAAAATCAAAATCGCTTTGCTTGATGCGATAAATAGATACAAGGGAGACCTTAATATTGAAGGGGTTGTCATTTATAAGGTTCAGTGGAAAGATATTGATATTGAAAGCTTCTCGAGGGAGCAGCCATCTTTTGCTACTGAAGTATTTAGACTTAATCTTAAAGAGAGTGGGTCTTTATAGTGAAAAAGAAGAATTTATTTCTAAGGTCTTATAAGTACAGCTATGTGATTCTCTTTCTTTTTTTCGTCGTTACGGCAGGGTTAGAAGCATCTCGATTTAGTGTTGCAGATGGAAATTTAGGAGTAGCTTACCCGTTGTGGTCCTATAGGTTGTTTGCATCTGCTCCAGAGCTTGAAGATATTTACGATGTGGTCGTCTATTCTAATGGGAGGCAGAATTTTCCTAAAGGTGTTGTAATCAAAGATTACTTTGCGAAGGTCTTTAGGAAACAGAGGATGCCTGTGCATCGATCTATCTACCGGATGGCGGAAAAATTAGAAAGAAAAGATATTCAAGGTTTCGAACAAGTAAAAAAGGTCTTTGAAAGTTACGTTTTTAGAGGAGTTGAGGAGCCTTCTTACCTGATAAAGCGAGTTAGAATTAATCATCTTGATTTTTATCACACAAAAGAAGTTGTGGAATCTGAGGTTTTGTACTGTGTGGGAGACTTAGCTTGTGAAAAAACAAATTAACCAGGAAACATTCTTCTCCGCATTAAAGGTTAGCGAAGAGAGTATAAAGACATGCTTAAGAGTGTTTTACGGTTTTTTGTTTTTTGAATTTTTAATCGATATAGTTCCCGATATGACCATCGTGTGGAGAAGTCAGCCAAGTATTAATTACCTTGGAGTTTTTTCTCTTGTTGAGCTTATACCTTTAAGAGCTCTTTTGGTGATCGGGTTGGTTAGTGGATGGTTAGGTTTAATAGGCCAAGTCATTAACCCTTTTAACAGATGGACACAGGTTTTAAGCTTTTTGTACGTATTTGTTTATCATTGCGTAGAGTTTGGGGAAACGGGTGTTGCCCATGAAATTTTACCTTACTTCTGGGTGTCTCTTATCGTTTGTTTTATGCCACATATTCCTCGTTCTCGAAAATTTACAAGAGTCGAACAGTTACAGGCATTTTATGTTTACAGATCGATGTTGCTAATACCCTGCTTCTTTTTCTTTGGCGCAGGTTTTTGGAAGATATATTACGGACTTGTCGAAGGAAACTTGTTTTCAATAAACGCATTGAGTGCACATATTGCAATATTCTACAATGGAGTAGGGTGGATTGGGCCATTGGGAAAGTACTTATTGGAAAACCCAGTTCTAGGATATATTGGCTATATAACGGTAATTGTATTTGAAGTTACTGCCCTTCTCAATTTGGTTTTCCCTAGACTCAATAGACCTTGGATTTTGATGATATTTACTTTTGTAATGGCCAATTATTTTATTTTTGAAATTGAGTTTTTCCGGTATTTATTCCTATGTGCTGTGATCTTTTACTTCTCTCCTTTGAGGCTATTTGTTTCAAGACGAGAAAATATTCGGGTTTTTCCTAAGATATTTTCTGTGTTTTTTAAAAAGATTAATGATTTTAAATAGATAAATTGCAGGTATCTAGACCGTTTTTGCTTAAATTTGACGTCTTATATAATAGTCCTATATGATTAAAGTAATTGTACTTTCTAAAGGTGAAGCTATGGAAAATATTAGAAAATCTCGTCGTAATTTGTTGTATGCAGGGTTTGCAGGCTTAGGTACCTATGCCATATCAAGTTTGACTGGCCAGAAATCTGAGATTCAGGAGTTTGTTAATAAAGATAGCGAGGCTATCAAAAAGCGAGCTCTTGTAATTGGAGATGGTTTAGGGGCTGCTGAAACCTATTTGAAAATGTTTTCTGAAGTTTCTTTGGTTACCAATGATCAAGTTGGAACCAGCGTGGGATACTCCCTAAGGTCAATAGCCAGGGCTTCCATGGCTTATGATGTCGTTTTATTCCTTCCAGATTCCATTTCTTATCAGGCAGATTTAACGCGATTGATTGGTAAAACTTGGATGAGGAACTCCCACCCCGGGAATATAGTTTCTTTGAGTGGGTCACTATCTGATATTAAGAAAAACTTTGAGTTTAGTAAGAATTATTGGGGTCATGTTCAGGCTTTAGAGAAAGTAAAGAAAGTCTCTCAAAGGCTCCATAGAGATATTCAAGATAAGTCTTCTCCTGTTCAGTATTCCTATGTACAGTTGAGCGGTCATAGCCCTGGATCAAATCCTCTTAGTCAAGTTGGAGTTGATTTGAGCAGCCTGAATGCAGTCTTGAAAACGATTATTGAGTCAGAAGAAAATATGAATATTAATGAACTTTCAATAACTCTTAAGAAAGCTTAAATCTATTATTTGAGTTGAATAGTTCACCGTTCTTTATTTTTTTCAAAATTTCATTATAACTTTCATAAAGAGATACAGATAAAATGTATCTCTTTTTTTTGGTATCTTTGGGTAAAATTACTCCATGTTTTTGCTGTGTGTTTATCAACACAGGTGTATAGGAGTCATTATTTGGAATGGAGAAGCGTTCAAGGACATTATCAAAACCATCCACGAATATAGTCTCGGAGGGTTCACTATTTAAAGGAAAGTTGAGTGCACAAAGTCTGACCCCATCAGAATGACAAGGTAGGCCTCCAGGATGCACGGAAGAGATGAAAATATTGTCATTGAGTTGAAGCGGCTTACTTGGGGAATTAATAAAGGCTATTAAGTCGTCCCAAATTGGATTTGGCGGCATTTTCCGGCATTCATCTACTGGCCAATAGATTCCGTTTTTGCACTGACCTTGATGCCATGTTGAAGAATCAAATTCTTGAACTAAGGATAAAATCTCTTCCCTCGGATATGAAATCTTAACTTCTGAGTAATAGGAGTTGCTCACTTCAGTACCTTCACGAACTTATTTCTTTCATTGGCTTCTTGATTGATTAACTCGCCATTTCTCCAAAGCTCAGCAATGTCATTGTAGCTAGAGTTTCTCCACCAAACGCTTAAAAGGCATCGGGTGTCATCATCTTTGTTTTCCACGCCATGAATCTTTGTTGGATCGAATAGAACGGCTGTATAGTCATCAGTTTTGGTGCTGATGTCAGAGTGGGTGTAAGAATCATATTTAGTTTTGGTATCAAAAGTTTGATACCAGGTCATGGGTGAGTTCTTAAATGTCCCTGTGACTGGGAAGTTTATTGCAGCAGATCTGTTTCGATCAATATGAGGAGGGATTCCAGGTGGAGGTGTTTTAGTGAAAATCATATCGCCTACACCAATATCAACCGTAAACAAATCCATTAATTCGCGAAAAAAAGCTGTTTTGTTAAACTTTGTGCACTCAGTTCGAAGAGTTTGATAGGACTCTCGAACTGTCCACCGAAGTTTGCCGCAATTAAACACATACCAGTCCTCTTGAGGGATTTGGGTGGTGATAAAATCAACTAGGTATTCTCTGTCGAAATAGAGGTCCTCAAGTCTCAGAAAGTCTTTTTTTCCTTGCTCAGTAGAATCCACCTTAGTTATCTTCCTTTTCGAACTTCTGCCAGCTTTCTTGCATGGTCTTCAGGAACTCCAATGTTTTCTCCGGATAGGTTTCTACATAGGCGACATGAGGGTCCGCACAAAAATCTTCGTATCTGATGGCTTTTAGTTTTAGGTTTTCGATGATCATCACATATCTATGTGTCCTATTTCCCAAGAAGCTTTCGGTCATGTCAGTCAAAAAGCCAATCGATTCAGCCCACTGGGAGTTTCCATCGGGTAAAACTTTTATTTTTTCTACGCCCTCTGACTTGAACCAATTATTAAGAACAAAAAAATCTGAGTTGCTCGTGCAGAAGACTTCATTGATTCCCAAGTTTAAAAATGCCTCAAAATGGTACTCATACCCCTGAAGCATGCTTGCTGGGTAATCAGAATAAAATGGCGAGGGGACCGAGAAAACCATAATGTTCTTTTGTGCAAAGACATCATGAGTCCAACGTTCGACCATTTCAGCGCCCTGTTTTAACTGAAAAAGAACATTGGGTATCTCTTCTCCTACTCGAATTGTGCGAATACTCCGCTTATTAAGGCTCATACTAGGATTATCTTACAATCACGTACTTCAACTCAAGACGAAACTTTCTGTGGCGAGCAGGGCTTAAGTCTTGGAAATGATGTTAAATCTGTCTTAGGGTGATACATTATTAGGGTACAAATATGATTGAATAAGAGTAAGACCCTAAGTTTCGTGTTAAAATGAACTGTTAAATTCAAAATTCTGAGGATGTCGTATGTCTAAGCCTAAATGTTTCTTTCCGAACAAAGCACTAGCTATTAAGGGTACTCGATTCGTGAGTCATTGCGCTCAGTCTGATGTCATGTTCAACAGGTATGATGGAACAGAGAAAAGCCTTTCAAAAACTGAGTTTAATGAGAAGCGCAAAGAGCTACACGAAGCGATGATGAGAGGCGAGCAGCCCAAAGAATGTTTCAAATGTTGGGAGCAGGAAAACAGAGGCTTAAAGAGTCGACGCCAACTCTATTACGATCAATTTGCTCAAAACGAATCTTATGAGATTGAACATTTAGATATTTTTACTGGTAATGCATGTAATCTTGCTTGTCGAATGTGTAATCCGGCAAAATCTACCTCTTGGATTAAGGATCAAAGTTTAGCCTCAAATTTGAGTTTTGACCTCCCTGAGTTCGAGAATACAAAAGTATTAAACTCCTTAACTGAAGGAGTTTTTGAGTACGTTGCTGGGCTTAAAAACCTAAAAAGAATCACCTTGAAGGGTGGTGAAATATTTATGAACAAGGGTTTGGGTGCCTTTTTGAGAGTTATCCCTAATCCTCAGGATGTCGAGCTTACTTTCAATACTAACGGAACAATTGTCGATACGGCTGCGCTTGATATTATGAAGTCATTTAAAAAGATCAACTGCATGGTCAGTGCTGAGGCTGAGGGTGCGATGTATGGCTACATTAGAGGTGGTAAGAAGTTCTCTCTCGAAGATGTGTTCGTTAATATAAAAAATATAGAGGCTCACTTAGGAAGTGTTGTTAATATAGAATGGCTTATCACTGGAAACATCTATGGTGTATTTTCATATGACCGTTTGGTTGACAAGATCGACGGTTGGTTTCCTAATTCAAAACAGTCCGGATATTACCAGATTGTTTATCAACCATTGTTTTTGAATCCCTTGGTAATTCCTAAACACATTCGCGAGCAAATTATTTCTGAGTCTGATCAAGAAGACTTCAAGCAGTTTCTGTCCTACGATATCGAAGAGAGATATGCGTCTCAGATTGGTGAAGACACTGCTGAAAGTCTACTGGCAAAATTTAAAGAGTATACTCAAGTCTTAGACCGAATGCGCAAGCAAAACCTTTTTGAGGTAGAGCCTAGGTTCAGAGAAGTCTTCGCAGAGTTACAAATCAAAAAAATGGCCTAGAATTATTTGTGGCTTAACTCGCAAAATAAACGCCACATAGGTGGTCTATAGCAGCCGCAGTCATCGTACTGCATTTCTCCGTATTGCAATCCAACTTGGTCGCATAATGTGGTTAGGGCGTGTTCAGTCCAAGAGAAGTATTGGTTATACTTCCAAATTCTGTCATAAAAGTAAAAAGCATTATTTTTAAACGCGTCTTCTTTTGTCCCAGCAATCCAGGTATGGGCATGTTCAGCATCTGACTGAAATACCTTGTTATAATTGTGTACGTGACTCCAGAAGCAGATTCCACCTTCTGCAAGACATTCTTTGATTTTAAGCATATTGCGAAACTGCTCGTCGTAGGTGTACCAGTTCATTGGCCCAAAGCAGATAATGATGTCATATTTTTGCGGAGGCTTAAAATCTGAAATCTTGACTAAAAAGTCAGCTCTCTCGATATATGGATCAACGCCAGTGACATTCTCTAAATGATCTTTATAGAGGTTGTACCCACAGCCTAAATCTAAAATACTTAGATCTGGGTTTTCAGATTGCATCGTTTTAATTTTTTCAATTAAGTTTTTTCCTCGGAGTTTCCATTTGTGATCAACGCTCTGAATTTTTTTTCCTGAGTGATCTACAACATCAATTAGGGCATTGTAAGTGCCACTCTCACTTGTGAAATAATTCTTTGTGTACTGAGAATCTATCTCGTACACGAGGTCTTTAATCGTGGGTAAATCTTTCGGTATATTTATTTTGTAAGTCTTGTCCCTGATTTCAACCTCAAATGCCTTTTCCATTTCACAATAAACTTGAGTTGTTAATGGAAGTTGACTAATTGGGCTATCAGGTTCTACGGGCCACCCTATAAGCTGTTGGACTTTCTGGAATATCAACATATTTAATGGATTTTTATGATGCAATTTCTTTTTCCTTATTTATCTGAGCGAAGCAACGTCGACTCTTCCTGCCATACCAGTAAGTGTGAATGGCATGGTCGTGGTGGTCTTTCCACGGACGATATTCTATTGAATAGGTTTCTGACTTAGCTTTTAGTGAGTCCAAATTATCAAAATAGTTTTTCCAATTATAGTTAAACGTCTTAGAGACCTGGCTTTCACTAGATGGCTTTTCAAGCATAAAGTAATTGTAATCAATGACCTCTTTAACCAAGTCAATTTTGATGTCTTTGAATTCTTCTTTAATAAACTTCAAAAGATCATTCGCGTAATCTTGATAGTTGTTTATAATAGAGATCGCCGCAGCGGCTTGATCTGACCAATACATATCGTTATCGCCAAAAATTTTTCGACCCCATGGTCTCAGATCAAAAAGACTTGATCTGATATTGTCTCTAAAAGATATATACTCTCCATTGAGGAAACCTTTAGAGGACTTTGAGTACTCTAATTGTTTCTCATAAAAAATTCCTGGAGCGATTTTATATTCTCTTTGCATAAGCAAAGCTAAGAAGTAGCTCAATCCGTGAAAGTATTGAGCGCCTACGATACATTTACCATAAATATAGGAATCTATCCAATCCTCCTCTGGCATTGTTTTAGAGGAGTAACAGATTGTTTCTCTTTCTTCTGGAGATTCATCACCGAAACAAAAACCTTGAGCAGGGCTTCGAGTTGTCGTGTATTTTAAATCAAATTCATCAATATAACTTGGGTCCGAAAACGGGGTGTTGGGAACGACTGAAAGGGGATGAATTAAGAGAGCCTGGTCATAGCCTCTGATCAGTAAGTCATTTATCCCAGCAATCCAAGACTCCTTCGACTCATTTGGAAGGCCTAGAATAATTTCTACGAAACTTTCAAGATTATTGGTTTTGTATTTAGAAAACTTCTCTTCGAGCATATCATTACGAGCGTTCCATCGTTTGATGGAGTCGAGAGTATCCTGGTTAAAGCTTTGAAGAGATACGGAAATGCCTCTATCTATCCCCACCTTTCCCAAAATAGTCTGTATTTCTTCAACATGTTTGGGTTGGTTTTTAGCCGAGGTGAAGTTAAACATTCTTGGGTAACCGTATTTTCTTTTTGTATCGGCCACGATTTGGGCAATTCCAATATCGCGCTTGTGAATGCCAAAATTGGAGTCCGCGCAGTCGATGTACTCTATTTGATTTTTAGCACCCCACTCTATTTCTGCTTTCACGGTATCTAAATCGAAGAAGTTCAATTTGTTATAGTATTTATCTTGCATATCGCAAAATGAACATGTGTAGGGGCAGCCCCTATTTGATTCAATGACCATATTAAAGTGAATATCTGGGTGCTGTTCAATTAACTTATCATAGAACCCATCTAAATAGGGGCTTGGAAAGTCGTTTACATTTTCTTCGCGTTTTCTCTTGCTCATGGTTTTAGTATTACGAGTGATAAGTCCATCAATGTTATCAAAGTCTGGATCCTCAGAAAGATTTTCGAGCAGAAGTTCTTGAAACTGTTCTTCGCCACCAAAGGTTACGACAAAATCGACGTAAGGTAACTCTTCTTGGAAGTCCGCCTGGTATGGGACGTGGGGGCCGCCCATGACAATTTTGCAATCTGGCCATTTCGCTTTAGCAGCCTTAGCGACTGATTTAGAGATTTCCCAGTTCCAAACGTAAGTGCTCAGTCCGATGATAGAGGGGTTATCCATTTGATCTATGATTTTTTCAGTGGGCTCACGTCTGAAAAAAACGTTCTTCAGTTCGTAGTTATCATCAATTTTTTTGTCTGATTTTGCATACGACCAAAGATAGCCAATAGCTAAAGGAAGGAAGATTCTTCCTGAAATGACATTTTGAACTTGAACCAAATAGACCTGTTTTTTCATTCTATTGCTTTTCCTTGCAACATCCCTCAATATTAAGGTTAAGTTTGAATGGTTCCAAGAAATATAAGTTCTAAGCGAGTTAAACGACGTGTCAGAGGCTAAACTTCCAGAAAATTATTGTCCTTATCCATTTGGACATGCAACCACGACACCGACGGGTTTGTGGAAACTATGTTGCTCTTCTGCAGAGGCGGAGGGTTTTAAAACGGAATACAAAGGAAAGTTTGTTTTCCCAGTATCTAGCACGTCCCTGAAAGACTATTGGGATAGTGGCTATATGAAGTGGGTCCGGGAGAAGCACAAAAGCGCTGAACCAATTAGTGAGTGCGCCGCTTGTAAGAAATATGAGAAGCAGGGAGCGGAGAGTTATCGTCAGAGGGCATTCAAAGAACTAGGTATTTTAGATGAGGCAACACATCTCCCAATTAGTTTGGATTTGAAATTGGGAAATCTTTGCAATGCCAGTTGTCTTTTTTGTGACCCAAGTTCCTCGAGTCGAATTTTAGGGGAATGGAAAGCAATGGGCTTTGATAAGAAAACGCCATTCAAAACAGGCTTGTCTGGAGATGTTGGCCCTGAACTTTTCGATTTAGATTTCAAATGGCCACAGAGTCAGGAGTTTTGGAAACAAATTAAAGAAGGTAGTCGCGCACTAAAAAGTATTAAATTTACTGGCGGGGAGCCATTGATAAATCCATTCATGATAGATTACTTAGAATATCTCGTTGAGCAAGACTTAGCGAAAAATATTAGGTTTCAAACAACCAGTAATGGGATAAAGATTCCGCCAAAATTTTTAGAACTTGTTGGACACTTTAAGGAAGTTGAGATCAATTTTAGTGTCGACGGTTATTCCAAACAAAACGAGTACATTCGTTTCCCTACTAAGTGGTCGTCTTGGCTCAAAAATATTGAAAATGTAGAAGCAACTTTGGATCAAGACGTTTCGCTCTATTTTCAGCACAGTATAAGTGTCTATAGTGTATTTGGTTTGCGAGAATACTTTGAATGGATGTGGCCTAAAAAGAGATTTGGTTTTCATTTATTCAAAGTTTTTCATCCAGATTTTCAGCAAACAGAATTGTTAAGTGTTGAAGAGAAAAATAGGGTCGTCAATGAATTGGATGAGCTTCACAATGATCTAAGAAAGCTTGTTGACTGTGAAAGAGATGAGCAGCTTCTTGCTGAAATAAATGGGATTAAAAACTTTCTTACGGTCCAGGAGGATAAGAGTCATCTCAAGGAAGAACTAAAGAAATATATCATTGAGTTAGATCGACATCGAAGAATCTCAATTATTGACTTTATGCCAAAGGCGGCGGAATGCCTTGGGATAACCTATGACTCCTATAGGAGTTGAGTAAAAATATTGCTGAGCTGAATTTGCTTTTGGTTCTCCAGACTAGATTTTATTTCGTAAAAAAGCGACTTGGAGCCGCCGCACTCTTCAAATTGATCAATTATTTTGTTACTGTATTTTTCCAAGTCGGTTTCAGAGAACCCTCTTTCAATACGGGCTCTGGAGTTTTCAACGGAGCCCCGTTTTAAGTATAATTGAATTTCTGTTTCCATTAAGTCCAAAGAGTCATCAATAACTAACTCAACTTTTCTTTCTAGTTGAGAAACATCAGGGTTTGAAAGAGCAAGTTGCTCAAAATCTTTTAGCTTTGGATTTCCAAACACCAAGCTCGTAGCTAAACAGTAGCTTGAGCTAAAAAATGCCTTTTCGCGAGTTTCAGGATTCCGTTGGTCGGTCATATTAATAGCATAGGAGTTACCGATGAGTTTGATGCTGTCGATGTTTTCAAAATCGATTCTTGGGCCTAGTTGCAGGGACGCTTCGATTGTGGAGTGTGTGCAATGGCAAGACGGATAAAGTTTAGGGTGGATAAAGTGAATATTCTTCGGCCAGCTTAGTTGTTCAGGAGTTGGAGACTCGGCATTATACATCTCGAAAAAACCGAACTTTGATTCTAGTGAGTCTTTGGGAGCCGTTAACTTTTGCTTGGTCATAAGGGCTGATAAAATACCTTGGGAGCTAGCATTGGCAGCGTTTAATGGTTTGCTGTGAAACCCATAAGAGCTATGGATGCCTGAGGCTTGGGTTGTGGCAAGGCCAATTGAGTTTGCTAATTCTGAAGCACTTTGATCAAGAAAAAGGGCCGCCGAAATACTCGAAGCCAAAGTTCCTAGAGTTCCTGTCCCGTGCCAGCCCGCATTATAATGTTTGGGGTTAAGTGGAATTCCAAGGGTGTAGAAGGCTTTTAAGCTTGAATTAACAATTTTAAAAAAGTGATCGACCTGAAGGGTATTTTCCTTTGCGAGACCAACGATGGTGGAGAAAACAATGTTTGAAGGGTGAGTTTCTCCAAAAAATTCAGAATCGTCCAATTCTAAAAGGTGGCCTGAAAAGCCCAGCAGGAGGCCTTTTTGGGATGGCGGTAGTTCCTTGAGCCTATTGTAATTAAATTCGTGAATTTCCTTATTACTGATAATCTGAAAGAGCGTCTTCGCTTCACTTTGCTTTAATCCAAGGCAGGTATAACTAAGCCAATCAAGGAATAGCAGGCTTATGAACTCCCTATCATCAATGGGGTCATCGAGAGAGCTTAGGATTCGATTACAGAGATTCTCTGTGAATAGGTAATCATCGCGTTGTGTCGATTTCGTAGGTGTTTCTAACATCTATTGGATGCTAGCAATGCCTTTGACCAAGGGCAAGATCATGGTGCTAGAATAGTTGGATGGTCGGTTTTGAGAATCAGTTAAAGCATCTAGAACATAAGCTCATGGCTGGGATTGCTGAACGTTATCAGGTTTCTGAAAATAATGTGATCCTTGAATCTGGAGCGGATGGATGCCTAGCCCTGATTTTTAAATACTTGTCGAAAGAGAATAAGAAGCTTCTTATTCCAGTGCCAGGGTATAATGAATTTAGAAGATTGGCTGAAACTTTTCCTTTAGAAATAGAGTCCTACAATGCTTTAGATAAGTTAAATTTTTCGAATTTACCGAAAGAAAGTGAGAGCTTTGATTCGGCAATTCTCATTGGTTGTCCGATCAACCCTATAGGTAAAGATGTTGCGGAGTTAGAAGACCTTTTATCCTGGTATGAAGGACTCATTATTATTGATGACGTCTATAGACCGATGGATAAGAGCTCGAGTATTATTGGGAAGAGGTTGACCAAACATAAAAGAGTTCTGACAATTAGGTCTTTTAGTAAGGTCTATTCTCGCCCTGAGATCAGAGTGGGTTATATCGTTGGACCTCAAAGTGAAATAGAAACTCTTAAAAAACTTCGGTTAACATATCCTCTCAGTTCAAATTCGCTGTTAGAAGCAAATAAATTAGTTGTTCGTCCTAGTTTTTATGAGTCTAAGTATAAAGAACTTTGCCGTCGAGCGAACGAAATTAGTAAAACGCTTTCTTTGGATGGGCAAAAATGTCATTACAGCTTTGCTAATTTTCTATCAGTTGAATTTGATTCTTTAGAACTTGCTTTGGCCTTCAGCAATAGCATTTCGATTCAAGGAACAATCAGCGAGGTTGTTAAGTTCTCGGATAAGTCTTTTTTTGTTAAAATCACAATCATAGATTCCGGAGAAAAGACAGGGGTCTATCATAAGGTCTTTGAGAAACAAGAGAATCAGTATGAGGCTCGAATACAATGAAACGGATTCAGGGGATTGAAATAGAGGATGAAACCCTTCGAGATGGATTGCAAGCGACCCACGTATTGGATCTTAATGTTTCGCAAAAAATCGAAGTCTTAAACCTGCAAGATCTTGCTGGAATTCAACATTCCATTATTGGCTTTCCCTCGACAGATTTAAGAAGACTTAAAGAGATTGAAGAATTATTGATCCATCTGAATTCAAAAAAAATGCGAGTAGAACCTTGGGTACTATGTCGCTTAAATGAAAACGATATAGAGTCGTTGTTATCTTTGCATGCTAAACTAGGTATTAATTTTGGCATCTCCCTATTTTTGCCAATAACAAAGAGTCGACTTAGTTTGCAAAATTGGAGCCTAACGGAGATGCTTCACGCATTGGATAAGCAATTGGGGAAGATTTCCCTTCGAGGACTTCCTATTTGTTTTTCGGTAGAAGATATGACTCGATCGAGCTCGATTTACTTGTCTGAATTATTTAAGGTTCTATCTGCACATGATCTTTATAGCTTTGGAATCTGCGATACGACTGGAG
>CAZFYV010000012.1:0-8066 GCA_964523195.1 uncultured Pseudobdellovibrionaceae bacterium | reverse complement strand
CCAGACGATGTTGATTGTTGGGTGAGCTTTGCGGTTGAGCAATTTGCTCTAAGTCAAAAGTCAGTAAAAGTTTTGTGGCATGGTCATAATGACCGAGGAATGGCCTTAGGCAACGCATGGCAGGCCATAAAAAGTGGTGCGAGCATTATTAGCGGCACAGTATTGGGAGTAGGTGAGCGAGCGGGAAATATCCCTATTGAGCAGCTGATTTTACTGCTTAACGAAAAACATGAAAGTGATTTTGATTTAAAAGCGACAATGAATTATTCCAGACGTTTTGCTGAAATAGCAAATCATCCGATCGGTCCTAACCAGCCCCTGGTGGGTTCAGAAATCCATAGGAGTGGTTCTGGTATTCACGTTGCCGTGGAATACTTAGAAGGGCAGAGCGGTCGTAAATTGAGTGGGAATTGCAGTTATAACTCTCTTCCTTTACAAAAAATGGGTTTAAAGTTTGAGGCTGTTTTGGGTCCATACAGTGGTAGGAAGAATGTTAAGTTCGTTTTGGAGTCTTTGGGACTGGATGTAACGGAGCACGTTGAACAAGAAGTCTTAAAGTCCGTTAAAGCACTCGATAGGTGTATTAGCGCAACTGAGGTTCTGAGTATGGTTAGAAATCTACAAGTTATTGACGAGAGGTTTTGAAGTGTCTTTTTTGAAGAGCACGGTATATTACTGCAGAGATTATACAGATACGGATGTTATGGCTCCTGGACGTTATGATCCAATTGAAGGAGCCGAAAATTTAGCCTCTATTGCGCTGATTGATTATAAGGGACCAGAGCCCTTCGTGGATCCCGAGACCAATCGCTGTAAGCATCAAATAATAGTCGCCGGTCGCGACTTTGGATGTGGCTCTAGTCGTGAAACAGCTACTTTGGGATTATATCATTCAGGTGTTCGAGTGATTGTAGCAAAATCGTTTGCGAGAATTTTCTTTCGCAATTGTATTAATATGGGGGGGCTTCTACCTATTCAGATAGATCATGACTTGGATGAATCGATTCACGGAAAATCGGCGAGTATTGATTTTAAAGAACGGAAATTCGAAATTGAAGGTAGAGTGTTCGAGTACGGTTCATTTGGGCCTCTAGAGCAAATTATTCAGGCCGGAGGTTTAGATTCATATACTATTGATAGGCTAGAGAGGTAAACGTTCTATGAAGCCGATGAGTATGACCCAAAAAATTCTATCAAGATCATCAAATGGCCAATACCTTGAAAAGGGCGAATTTATAGTTGCAGACATTGACCTTTGTTTTGCACATGACCCGGTGATAGGTGTTCTAGTTAATAGGTTCAAGAAAAACTTCGGTGAGAATGCTAAGGTCTGGGACCCTTCAAAGATTGCCCTGTTTCAAGACCATTTAGTTCCAGCTAAAAATGCAGAGTCAGCGAGATTGTTGAGTCTAATGGACAAATTTGTAGAGGATCAACAAATAGAACACTTTTTCCCATTCGGATCAGACTATGGAGTATGCCATATTAAGATGATTGAAGCAGGTCTGACAGTTCCTGGGTCCACAATGATAGGAACCGATTCCCATACCGTGACTGCCGGTGCCTTCAATTTGTTTGCTGCCGGTGTGGGGGTTTTTGATATGGTAAATGTTTTTAAGACCGGAGATTTGTGGTTTAAGGTGCCTGGAACTATTCAGGTCGATATAAATGGTCAATTGCCTGATGGGGTGTTGGCGAAGGATATTATTTTAAAATTAGTGGGTCATTTAGGCTTAGATGGAGCCAACGGTTTTAGTTTGGAGTTCACTGGTGACACGGTAGAAAATTTGCCGATCGAAGAACGAGTCACTTTATGTAATATGGCGGTGGAAGCAGGAGCCACTAATGGAATCATGGCCCTCAATGATGAGACACGAGAGTTTTTACGCAAAAAATCATGTTCAATCAATCAAGAAGTAGAAACTGATAGTGATTATAAATACGATAAAGTGATTCAGCTGAGAGCTGAGGATATCGAGTCGCAAGTAGCCTTGCCTCATAGACCCGATAATGTGTCTCCTATTAGTAAAGTTAGAGAAAGTCGCATAGCTATCCAGCGAGTATACGTTGGTGGCTGTACTGGGGGTAAGCAAGAAGATATCATCAATTTTGCTAAAGAGATAAAGGGGCAGAAAGTAGCCAAGGGTGTTGAAGTTCATATTGTACCTGCGACCAGTGAAATCTTTAAGTATTTGGCGGAATCAGGATTGATGGTGGAGCTCATAAATTTTGGTGCGGTTGTAGATTCTCCTGGCTGCAAATCTTGTTATGGTGTTCACGGAGGAGTCACTAAGGATAATGAAAATTGTTTAGCGACTATAAACAGAAACTTTGTGGGGCGGATGGGTAATCCTAAATCGAATATTTATTTGGCATCGCCGATTGTGGCCTCGAGATCAGCAATTACGGGTTATATTACCGATACTTTGGAGTTAGTTTAAATGGAGATAAATAAAGACTTTGCTTCCTTTACACGTTTGCTAGCCATGGGTGACTGGCTGAAATTAAAGAGATTTAATTCGAAAAAGTTGTATGAGGAATTGCAAGAATTCGCCAATGAATGGAAAACCTATAATTCCTTAAAGCCCGACAACAAAAGGTATGGTTTGAGCGTTACTAGTTTGGATGGCGGTCTGTCTGGAGTTCCTGATTTAGAAAGCCTATTGGAGTATAATAATAAAAATGGAACCTCATATACAAATGCGGACATTAACAAGAAAACTGAAGTCTACGAAAAGTGCCCGACGCTTCAAAAGATTCTCAAACCTTTTGAACCTTGGTTAACACGATGTCATTTTATCAAACTTGATAGTGGAGGTTTTTTTCCAGAGCATTATGATATCGAGAAAATAGACTTAGCGACCAATGAGATTCGATTAATAGGTTTTGTAAATAGAAACCATATTTCTCAATTTAAATTTTGTTATGAAGACAACCTCGTGCAAAATATTGTAGACGGTGACCTTTATTACTTTAACGCAAATAAACACCATTCAGTTTTTTCTATGACGGATGACTCTATTCAGCTAGTGATTATGTTAAAGTATGATTATGAGTTGTATAAGGTTTTAGTAGAAAACTATGTATATAAGTAAAGTGAGCTAGATGGCGCGAAAGAGTATCTTAATAGTATCACATGAGCGGTCATTAAATAAGACAAAAGCCATCATTGAGAGTTTGTACAGTGAATTCGATCTTACGTTGGTTATGGATTATACTAACCCAAGATTTGAGTCCTTTACCAAGAAAACAAAAATGATCATTTCATCAAATTTCGATCTTGAAGAAATTGGTCAACAACTGGAGTCTGGGTATGACTTTTTCTTTTGTATGAGTGAGAATCTTTACCCTCTTTGTTATAATTTAGATAAGGATTATCTCGCCGGTGATAAATTTGGGAAAGAGGCTTCGAGTATTGTTTCTAACAAATTGGCGTTTAATAGCTTCTGTAAAGACGTAGGACTTGAAGAATTTATGCCCTTAAGTAAGGTTCCGGTTGCCCCGGAAGACTTTTTTGAATTTGGAGATCGTCCGATCCTAGTTAAGCCAGATAACGGTACTGGTTGTTTTCCTGCTATTAGTGTTTACGACCCAAGTATTCCCCAATTTGAATATCGTTACTTTCAATCGAGTAAAGTGTTGTTAGATTATTTTGAGAGCAGCAAAATTGATCAAGATTTCTTTTGGTTAAACCAAGAGGGGTTGCGATTGAAACGCTATAACAGGGAGCCAACCCGTTTTATGGTCCAAGAAATCTGCGAAACAGACGGTGTAGCAGTGAGTCCCTGTGGAGTGATAGATAATGGAGTACCTCAAGTATGGTTCTATCTGAAATGCAAAAAGGTTCCATTTAGTTTGAACGAACAGCCAGATTCTATGAACTCTCTATTGCATGATTTAGCAGTCTGGTCAGTCGATGAAAGTGACGTGTCTGTTGAATTAAAAGAAAAGATTAATTATTTCTTAAAGACAGTAGGCGAGAAATTAAACATTAAAAATATGTTTTTCTCGGGGCCCGATTTTTATGTGGGAGGTTCACACCCCAAGGCTATTGATTTTAATCCAAGACTTGGTTTTTTTTACAATATGCTTGAAAGTCATAGAGAAAATAGTTTAACCAAGAACTATTTTTCTGGTGATAAAGTAGGGATAAGTAAACATATGATTTGGTCAGCGTCGAATTTAGAGTCAGGCGAATTCTCGTCGATTTCTGATTTAGAGGACTTAAAGAAAGACTTAACAGAAGAGATTTTCCTTTCTGATAGCAAAAAGGTCATACCAGAGCTACAAACCTTACAGAATCGAGATTTCAATTTAAGCTATAAACTTTTTGGAGATTCTGAAAATGAACTTCTAGAAAGAGTTGATGAGTTTAATCTAGAAGTTCAAAAGAGAGTAACTTACAAAGATTAAGAGCCCCCAGAAGAAGCCATCTGTTTCATAAATGAATAGACATTATTAAAATAAATATAAGAAAAGCTTTGTTTGGAGTTCTTCTCCTGAAACAAATAGAGGGCTTCTTTTAAAATAGACCCATCTTGTTTGTTAATACTGGTAAAGAACCCATTTAATAAAAGGGCGTCTTCTTTATTCATCAAGACACTAGCGTCTATGGCTGGCAATTTCTGAAGGGGCTTGCCTAGTGCGAGGTTGTTTAGAGCCGATTCTACCTGCCAGTAATAGCTCCCAAAATAGGCATCATTTGCAAGGGCCGATTGAATTTGGTTCAAGCTCTTGATCGCTCCAGCATAATCTTTGGTGCCTCTTTGGCAAATGGCGTGATTTAGTATTTTCCAGGCATCACCGGGGTTAGATACCTGCCCATTCCCAACTTTTTGTACATAGATATCACTAAATCTTTTGCATGATTTAAAATCTCCGGAATACCTGTAGAAGAAAGCAAGTGAATAGAGTAGGAAAACATCACCCTTCGCTTTAAAGGCGGCGTTTGCTTTTTTGTAGATGTTATTGAGTTCAGTTCCAGTTGGTTCACCCAAAAGTAGTTTTGAGCGCAGAATATTGTTTTCAATCATAACGCTTTGATCAACCCAGCGGGCGAATCGCTTTGATAGGCTAGACAAACATTCGCGGTGACCTACCATAAGACACATATTCCAGACAGTTCTTGCTGGTTTCATTCGAAAAACAAGTATTCGTCCAGGAGAATTCGTAATCAGGTAGTCTACTGCAGAGGCGTTGGAACCCATGAGACTATTTTTTTCTAAAGCAGAAATGAAACAAGGCTCGTATTCTTCTGTGCCTACAATATTACAAAAATAGGTAGCAAGATTTAAGATTTGTATGAAGTCTTCTTGGTTTATTGTTTTTTCGCGGTATTGATTCTCCGCCATGGTGATTAGTTTCTCAAACCACTGAGGCTCTGGGAGTTCACTGAAATCAATCTCTTGATCGGCTTGGGCAATTTTGTCGTATTCAGATTTTATAGCAAGAAGATAGTCGAAAGTTTTAACGGGCAAATTGTCGACATTGCTATTTTCAGATAACTCTTTTTTAAAATCTGATTTGAAGCAGCTAACGCTAAATACGAGTAAAACCATTGAGAGTAGTTTTAGAGAGTACATCTAAGCTCCTTTTGCCATTAGTACTATCCTAACAAAAGTATTCGAGGAAAAAACTGTAATTGCCTATGGCCGCAAGGCGTTATTTTGTCGAAGTGTTGAAGAGGTAGCTCTCTAGAACGCCAAAAATTCGCAGGATTTCCTCTAGATCATCAAAAATAAAGTCAAATCGACGTCGGCTTAAAAAAGAGCCGAACAAACTAGAGTAGGGTGAGATAAACCTACTAGGATTGTCCATGGGACTGACATAGTAGGTGACAAAGGCACCGCGTTCACTCAGGGAGCCTATGGATCGAACTTGACCTCCAAGCTGCTCTCGCAATTGTTCATACTTGTTCGAATCAATGAGTGAGTCTCCATATTGGCTTGGCTTTATCACTTGGCCGAAAATTTTAGGAACAATCACAAACAAACTGGCAATCGCAACAATAAGGATGGAAATTATACCACCTAATACAAAAAAGGTTCTCCATAGATCCTCGGCTTCCGCCAAAGTTAGCACTGTATAAATTAGGATGTTTATAATTGCGATAAAGACCAAGATTGGCCATTTCAATTTGGAAAAATTTGTATATTCCATAGGGTAGTGGGCAACTCCCTGGAGCCTGTCTCCAAAATGAGCCTCCGGGATTACAATAGCTGCATCTATTATCTCACGACTTTTTGATGAGCCGTAAGTTTTGAGGTCAGCGAAAATGATATTTGATTTATCACTTTCAAATCGGAAGGCAAAATTAATTCCGCTCCAGCTGGAAGGTATAACAATGGGCTCTCGGAGAGCTGTTTTGAAGTCAAAATCATTCTCTGAAATCAAGCTTACCGATTTATTGGAGTTTTTCAGAAAGCTTTGGATTTCGGGATTCAAGATTTCACTAAATCGTTTGCCCAATCTTGCCAGCTGAAATCCAAAAAATGTGATTGGTAGTACACAAACTGTGGCAAAAATAAGTATGTTTCGCGCTTCTGAGATGTCTTTAATCAACAAGACTCGTTCCAGAAGATAGAAAACAACTAAAAAGCCAATAACGGTAAGGTCACCTAAATTTACTGGGCGATCTTTGTAAAAGAAATTTCGCGCAAATATATAAAGAAGGTAAATGGAAAAAGATAGGACGTATATGAGGTCCCCCGAGAATCTTGACAAATACATTTCATAGCTGGTTAGCGCGGTTAGAAAACCAAAAAAAAGGAAAATTCCAGAGAAAAGAAGTCTTTTCCTTTGCCCATCGAGCTCTAGAAATTGATCATAGTTTTTTTCAATTATATTTTTTGTAAAAGTATCTTTCATCTTGGCTGGACTTTCAGGCAGATGTTCCACTTACTTAGGCTTAAAATTACCATAGTTATCACTTTAGTTAAAGTTTGATGGAACAATAGTGCTATGTCGTGGAAAGTCGCTCTCGTCATTGTAGTATTTGTTCTGCTAATAGTTGCAGCAATGATCTTTATCTATACTTTTTTTGCAGCTAAAAGCCTTGTGGAGGTATTTAAGCCTGACCCTAATAAAGCCTTCTTTTTCCATGACGTTCAAATAAGACAGAAGGATAGATTCGCTTTAGTGGTCGACCACAAAGAAAAAGGTTTCTTTTTAGTGGAAGATTCAGAGAAGGTTTTAGCCTATAAAGATCAGCTTAAAATTAAAGGAAGTTTTATAAATTTCCTTCCAGGCGAAGGAAAAAGAAACTATGGTCTTTGGTTGTACGCGAACAATCAATTAGTTAAAAGAAAAACGGGTGGGGTATTTAAAGAGTTTGAAGTAGGCGACCTAGACCGGTATGGAGTTGGAGTTGAAAGATTCGAATTTAGCGGGAATGCGAAGGAAATTTTAACTAAGCGTAAAGAGTTGTCGAAGAACCCTAATTCATTTTTTCCAAAAGACTTGCCAAATAATTTTAGTGAGCGTTTAGACTTTAAGTTCAATATTGAGTTCCCAATAATTATCACTACGCAAAACCACAATAAAAAGGAAGTTTGTTTAGCTATTGAGACTGAGTTATCTGGTCTTAAAATTAACCCAGAAGACTATTCGATGGATTGTCGATTTACCGAAATGAACGAGAAACTCTTTTTGAGAGCCAAAAGTGGGTCCGCCATTGAGTTGGTAAATAGAACGGGTGATGAAGCCCAATTTTTTAGCCAGTATTATGTCTATAAACTCGGTCTTTACATTCGAGGGACAAAAAGTGCTTGTGAAACTATAAGAGGATTTAATTTCGAGCAAGTTAAGGGGTTGTCTACAGTATCGTTCCCAGATTTTATGGCGGCCATAGAGAAATTCTCAGTGTCGGCAGACATCGACTCAAGCCAATTGCCTGGCCGGAAGTTTGAGCTTGCAGACATAGAATTTACGAATACCGAAATGAGTGAGATTAACGAGTTTAGTTACTCATTTGAATACCATCAAAAAAAATAGAAGAAGATAAATCAGAACTATGTGTTACATAATATAACTTATCAGAAGCTAGTGTTCCTTAAATTGTGCTAGCT
>CAZFYV010000011.1:25928-26531 GCA_964523195.1 uncultured Pseudobdellovibrionaceae bacterium | reverse complement strand
GAACAGCCGCTGAAGAACAAGCTAGTGTTTCTAGACCTGATCTAACTGGTACCTTCCGTGGGATCACACACTACAAATCGCCCAACAGAAAAATGGCAGGTAAGAGATGTCGCAGAAATTGCGCGATCACGAAGCGTGCGTCCAGAATTTACTTCGACCCAGTACCAGGCGAACAGGGCAACTATCATGTCGTATTTCTTGAGTACACCGATCTTTGGGGCATGCTCATCCCTTACGCTGCTCCAAAGTTAGATAAGTGGGGCGGAGAGGACAGTCGCTGGCTTACTAATATGAGTGGATATCTCAATGAAATTACCACTAAGATTTGGGTCTTTAAGGCGACTCCGGTAGCTGGCGAGACAAACTCATATGCACTCAATGAGGTTCGAGTGAAAGACGGACAAATTGTACCTGTTGACTCTAGCCCGACTAAGTTTTTAGATCTCTCCACAGAAGACGACTTAAGATACCCTCTAGAAGGCGCTTCGACCCGAGGATTTCAAGGGAAAACCTTGTTTCCTCAACAAAACTGGCTCCCTAAAGGAAGTGCTCAGCACGGACTTACAACAATTGTGTACAGCTGGGTCGGACTCGATTCTACTT
>CAZFYV010000011.1:0-25901 GCA_964523195.1 uncultured Pseudobdellovibrionaceae bacterium | reverse complement strand
CTTCCAGGTCCTTACTTAGCAGCTTACGAAAAGCCAAATGACGTTGTTCTTGATCTTGGAGCCGAAAACGACATGATGACGGCAAGCTTTTTTGAAAGTGAAATTGGTAAAGCCTTTACAGCAGCTCATTCACCTGAAGAGCGTGCAGCTATCTTTACTCATCCGGACTCAGCCGGTCTCGAAGGTGAATTTGAAGTCACCGAACCTGTAAATGGTATGTTTCTTTTCCAAAACGGCACTGTAAACGTCGTTGGAAATAGAATTGGCTTATTTATTGATGTTTTTGATGCAACTGAGGCTTTAGGACAAGATGTTGTTGAACTCGCGTTGGTAAATCCTGAAGATCCTACTGATATTATGATGTACTATGAAGACCCAGATAACGGGGCGCCTCGTTGCGAGGACTAATGGTGATAACAACCATGGTTGTTAATTTTAAGGACCTACAGATGGGAGTAGGTCCTTTTTTTAATCTACACGAAGTTCGTTTAAACTTTGTCTCGAACAATAGTAATTTTTTGGAAGTGCAGCTTCGGCCGGACCGTAAGTAAAAAATACCGCTCCTCCTGTCATCGCCTCGCCTGGAAAGTACTCCCCTCCACCGCCTCGTATTTTATCGACGACTTCATTCACATGGTCATAATCTAACATGAAACACCCACTACTCATTCGGCGAACACCTTCACTAGTTCCTGATTCTTTAACATAGGCATTTCCATGAACGACCACAAGGCGCTCACAAGCATTATCATTTTTCTGGCGACTTATTCCGTGTAACACGAGAGAGAATTTGTCTCCACGAGGGCCGACCCAACTCCCCTGATAAATTTGACCGGTGATATAAAACCCTGTGGAAGATGCATTTGAACCCAAGACATTGCTAAAGTACTCAATATCTAAAACTGAATTTTTACCTCTCGAAAGCGTTTGATTATTATATGGAGTCGAACCGAACCTACCATGGCTTACATAGTAAGTTTCGATTAGAGGTTCATTTCGATTTTTTAAGTTTAATATATACATGCGTCTCTCATTCGACGGCTGCGTATAGTCGACGATGACAGCATATTCGGTATTTTCAATTTCTATGTTTCCGTTAGAGCTATCTATCGAGTTACATCTTTGAGGTCGATTAGATGACTTCAATTCAAACTGATCACGAGCAAAGTTTTTGACGAAACAATTTAGATGGGCGAAGGCCTTCGAGTTCCCACCCAACTTCAGAAACTCTCTTTTGTGTGAATTCGTAAGGGTTAATGACAGACCTGCCACTGAAAAACTCATAAGAAACAAAAAAACCAACGCACTTTTCACTATTCCCCCTATTTACTTGTAACCATAAGTAAACCAGGAATAGCTGAAAGTGAGTATATTGGACCGACCTAGGTCCACTAGAAATCATAGTGAACCGCGATCAGAATGTGGAGGAAAGTCTAGACAAATTTTCGATTTAATTGAATTAATCAACTCTATTTAGAAGTCCGCTTACCCAGCGTCCATCTTTGTTTATATGTACTTTCTGAATTGGTAAATCTCTTGATCTATTAAAGCCCTTAGCAGAAACCTTGTTTGGAAGTTTGTACCCTAAAAGAACAGGCCCAAAAACAACACGCCTATTCTTTTTCCATTCGAGATGAACCCAATGAATATCTTTTTCGTTAAGATTAATTCCATCTACTCGACCTGGCTTAACTCCCAAATCAGATACAGCTACCTTATTTGCAGCCTTACCATCGATTGCAGTCATGATAGATGAATTAAATGACTCTTCAAAATCGTTGAACTCTCTGCCGAAATCCATATTTGATAAAAACCTATAGGGTACAGCCAACCTTGGGCTAAACGCCAAAAAACCAAAGCTTGTACATACTCTTATTCTTAAACGAATTGAAGAAACCGTTCTGGAAGTCGATGCAGTATCTGTCATTAACTTAACTCGGCTCAATTCAGTTTTACCCTCGTTTTGACAATTTAGCTGAACCATAGATCTCTTCAGTACCTTGTATCGGTAAGTTTTAGCGAAGACGTCTTGAGAACTAAAAACAATTCCACATAACAACACAACAATAGCAACTGACTTATAATCCATCGATAATTCCTTTGATTCCGGGAGACTCTCTCCACAAATAGTATTTAACCGTCGGAGGATACTCTCTCTGACCTTTTTGCAACTCTATTAACTGATTAAAAGTACTTCTCTTACTTTCTACTGTTAAAGCAAGATTATAATAACTTGTATTAAACTGTCCAAACAAATGACTGCGGTATTGCTCACCAACCGACAGTGGTGATGAGTAACTTTGAGTATTAAAAATAAAGCCAATGATTTCCTCTAGACGAATTTGAGTCGTTCGCATATTTTGAAACTGCCACATCTGCTGATTAAAAACCATTCGCGTGTGCTCGGCCATTCGCGCTTCAGAATACTGCTTTGATTCAATAAAACTTTCAATTGATGAATTGATTATTTGGCGATTAGAATCTGGTGAGAAGACGATGAACCTCTTCAGGTCTTCCCAGTAAATTTGACCCGTATAAGAAACATCGATGACCAGAGGCTCGTTTATAACAACTTCGTGAAGATTATAAAACTGTTGGTATTCTTCTGAGTCCTTAAAGACTGTGAACTTAGAAAGATAATGAGCTAATTCTAAGAGTTGATTCTCATTTCGCAACTCAACACGCAAATAACAATTGAAAACTAAACTACCATCCACAATTTCTTTGTGGTCCTTACTTTTATACTGCAAAATTCCCGCAGCTTGGCATCTACTGTTTTGAGGTGAGTCTGCATCCGTGTCTATCACTGAGTCGAGAGACTTAGTAATGAAATATTCCCCTTTTGGCGCGTAATTTTTAAAAACTTCATCAGACCCCGGAATATCCGTTTTTGCCTCTGGGAGTTCATTTGAAAACTCCTTCGCAATTTCATCGTCAAATCGATCGATCGACTCTATTTTTATAACCTCAGGTTTTGATATCGAACTATTTGGAGCCACACTTGTAGGCATCTGATTCTGAGAATCAACCGCTATATCTTGTTTTGAATTCCAAGAGTTTTCAGTATCTGAGGCCTCTTCTTCTAACTCAAGACCATCAAACTCCTCTACAAAGGATTCGACACTGAAATACCCTCTTGAATCGGAGCGCACTAACCTTACTCCAAACATATTCATAAAGCCCAGAGAAGACTTATAGTCGAAGTCTGTTTTTACGTATCCAACAACTTTTTCCAACTCAGAAACATCCTCACTATCTAAGGTGGATTGTACGATAAGGTCAAAGCGCTCTCGCGCCTCTGCGCCAAGATTATTGTACCTTTCTTTAGAAATATAAAAATTCTTTGTGTAGCCCTCACCATTTTTGAACGTATAACCAAAAAACGGAATTCTAAAAAATCGGTTCACAAGTCTTAAGTACAACTTTGATTGGAAACTCCAATAATCGTCCTCTCCCTGAAGAATAAAAAAGTGATCATCTCGAGTGCGAGTAACCTGAAAGTTGTTTAAGTAGTTTGTACTCAAAAGAGTATACCCCGCTGGTCGAATAGCCCTACGGATTTTAAAATTGCCTCCAAAACCACCTATCCCAATAAAACCAGCTTGAACAGAAAGAGTCTCACCAGGATTCAAAGTATTAAAGTCTGTTTCGAAAATCAGATTATATGGAATCATCCAAAATTCTTTTTCTGCATCTTCCATACTTGCCACATACTTTTGAAGTGAATATGAGGCCATATAACCACCACCAACAGTGGCCCAAAGATTTAGTTTTGGTGCAGGCTTGAAGTTTCTACCTAGATTGATAGTGAGTCCGAGCTTTACTGTGTCACGCACTTTGTATCGCTCTTCCATATTTGTAGCTTCTGGATCGAGTTCGACCTGACGCTTTAGACGAAACATTAATCCTGCACCGATAAAGGACTGACCAAATTTTATGAGCTCTACACCTGTGTAAGGAAACTGCTCTAGCATCATCTTTGCGGTGGCTTCGATAGATTTCAAAGCAGGCTTTGCAATCTTATGAAACAAAAAGTCTAACAGCGACTGGGTTCGATCGACTTTAAAAGTCGTGTAGTCTTTTACTAAAGCTCCATCAACGATATTTTCGCCCTCCTGAATCTCATCAATCTCATTGCGAGGGCTGTACTCGGAGTACGAGTAAGATGTGTTCTGACTGTTAAAGAGCCTTACGAGTTCGTTACGTCTGAGCATCATTCTAGTAGAAAAGAGTTCAGCCATTCCGGGAGAGTAGCCAGACTCCAAAAAGAACCTCTCAATATCATCTTGATTAAGCTTTTCAGTGAGATTAAGGAATTCATTTAAATCGACAAGCTTAATTTTCTCTAAGGCTTTCCTGAAACCTGAGTCTCTACCAATGAGGTTAAAAGTAAGGACAGATTTGTGTCTGTTGATAAACGTTTTATTGAATACATTAGGTGCGTACATATTGGGAGTGCCAGAATCCAGATTGTATCCCAAACAGTACTCAAAGCCAGACAAGCGAATATGGTTTTCAGAATTCATTTCGATATTGTGATTGCTAGTTAGCGATGCACATTGATACCACACTGCCAATAGAGTCAGAACACCAGAACCTTCAAGCTTATTCAAATCACTCCAAGAGTGTTGGCGACTCCAGTTATCTTCAACGAGTACAGCTAATCCTTTTTTTAGAAGTATGGATTCATTATTATTCTTATTGCTGGTTTTCCAGTATTGCGTCCAGCGAAGCTTTTGTGGAGAGGTTCTCCAGACCCGCATGACCTGGCTAATTTCATCATTAGTCATAGCAATTTTTGTATCGCTCATGAGAAGCTTAGATTTGGTGTGGAATCCAAGGGACTTTTGCAGACCCGTCAAAGCTGTATCTAAGTGAATCCAATCTCCAAAATAAATATCGTATGAAACTCTTAGGGTCTTTGATTTAACTCGCACGATAATCTGGTCATTTTCTAATCTTCCTGAAACAAATTCGAGATCAGTTGACCTATATATATGTGAATCATTCGTCCTTAAAATTCTAGATCTCTTATCAGCAGACAAAACAAGAGAACGATGAGAGCCCTCACCCAATTTGACCTGAGATGGTTGGATTTTCTGCTCTCTAATCTGATCAAAAAATTCCCCAAGAGATTCTGTGACTTGCGCAGAACTCTGAAAACTCCAAAGGAGAAGATAGAAAAATATAGAAATCTTCAACAGATTGCCCATAAACCCCAGTCATTGAATAGACCTCTCAAAAGGCCCTCTAAACACCTGGGAACACTGATACACCGCATTAAGAGCTTAATCTACTTAGGTTTTTTGCGGCTGAATTAATTTCATGGCGGTCTCAAAGTGGGTTGGAAAAACTTAGAATCCTGAGAATAGTTTATAATGCACCGTGACATAAACATCCGGTTCCCGTATGACGTCTTCAACTAAGGGAAAGGTTTTAGGGAAATGGGCAACGGTGTTTCTAAGTTATATCCACTAGGGATATTAATCATCTTATTCAGTGTTTTAATGACTAGCAATCAGGCTGATGCATTTCAAAAGGCGTCTTGCCAGCTAGAGTTTTTGAATCTTGGATCGGTTAAATCTGACATCTTGCCGGCTACAGCAAACAAATCTGATAACTCTGTTCGAGCCATTCCAATTATTAAATCTCCCTTTCTAACTATAGAACAAGACAGTTATTACCATGGACATACTGACTTAATCTCTTACCAAAAAGCTGTCATGAATAGTTTGATTGAAACAATTGATCAAAAAAGTTTAAGAAGCTTCCCTCCTCCTACAGATGTCACAGCTAAAGTCAGGGCCACCAGAAATGATTTTTTAAAGGTGTTATACGAAAGTCAAATGGTCGAAGCTGATACTTTATCACTTGCCCTATCTGATAAGATGATCGTAGCGGAACTCTTAAAGCATTATTTAGGAGATAAGTATCTCGACTACCACCCGAAAACATATGGGCTTGTTTCATTTCTAGCAAAATACAAACTCATAAATCCAAATACTGGCGAAGTGGAAGCAAGTAAATCCGAAATCGAAGATGTTTTAAGGCAGGAGTTCCCAGGTGGATTTATAATCAAACCAACCACCGGCTGGAGCTCAAAAGGACGTACTTTTTTTAAAGATCCAGACGAAGTCGTGGAGTTTCTAACTAAAGGTAATCCTGAGCTCTATGAATCTGATCACTATTTGAGTGCATTCTTCTCAGATGCTGTGGATGCAACCGTAAGCGGAGAGAGATTCATTATTCAAGCAACACTAGGTCTCAGTGAGGGATTGAAGCCAAAAGACTCACAAGCTGAGAGCTTAAGAGAATTTAGAAGTCATTCCCTCTGGGGTAATTTTGTTCCCGACGGTACAAAGGGTCGCTGGATCGGGGCGCGTCCAGACAAAACACTAAAAAATGACGTTGCCAGATTTCTTCAAGACTTTTTAGACAGTTTGCCCAAAGGCTTAAGGCAGGGACAAGCCTGGTCCTATGACATTTTGGAAATCGAAAAAGGTAAATATTCAATCGTTGAAGTGAATACCAATAGAGGTAAAGAAGGACACTGGTCAGGATCTCTTCATAATCCAAAAATCATCGGCGCATATGTTCGACATCTTGAAAAGACTTACTCCTGGAAATTTAAATCGTTTTCTGGCGTTTTACTGAGATGGGATATGAGCAACCGAGGTCGATGGGTCGAACACCAAAGAGCAACTAGGGAGAGCCACAATGGAAACTAATACTTATCTCAAATCTTTTTTTGCTTTTTTGTTAGTCCTTGGATTCGCATTCAATTCTTCGGCACAACGATGTGAGCTTTTATTTTCGCCAAAGTCAGTTACTGATTTGTATTTTGAATTGATGGGTGAAGAACCATCTTCTGCGAAAGCCACAACCGGCGTTGAAGTTGAGGCTATGATTCCAAAGACCATCGGCCTCACTGCAATGGCTAACAAAGCAGCAGAGACCATTGAAAAAATGGGTTATAGAGTGGAAAAGCTTTTTTACTTTGAACCAGTGGGGAGAGCCTACAAAACTCAAACTTTTCATATTAGATGGTACAAGGGTCAGGAAAAATACGATTTAAAAATCACTCAAGACTTTTCAGTGCGCCCAACTTCAGGTTATGAGGCTGTTGAAGTTGTTTCACCCGTATTACGGGACTCAGTAGACGCCGAAGAACATTTTAAAGTCATCAGTGCTCTAAAAGATATTGGCCTAAAAGAAGAACCAAACAATTCTGGAATCCACGTGCACGTTGGTGTCGAAGATCTACAGCCTGCAGAGTTGGGTATGATCTCTTGGGCATTCCATTTATTAGAGGATAAGATTCGACAGAATATCTCTTTTTCAAATTTTAGAATGTATTATGTTGGCTTCAAAAAATCAGAAGAAATCGAGGCCATTAAGACTTACGAGCCTGTTCAAAAAGGAGTCACTGGACACCTCGATACCTACTACCCGAATAAAAAGGATAGGTATGTAGGAGTTAATATTGCCTCACTCAGAAAATTTGGAACGATCGAAATCAGACTTTTTAACTCGTCCGTTCACCCGCGGGTACTCCGGTTTGCTCGACATCTTTCGCGGAAGCTTATTCAAAAAATTCGATCGAGAGATAAAGATCTTCTAGAAGTTTTGAAACGAGCAGAGTTTGGTGACGTAAATCTGGACGACTTATTCACCGTCATAGGAATGGACAAGAGACTTGTTCACGAGGTCTATACAATCATCAGAAATGAAGCTGTGGAATCAGAAATCACTGATATGCAACTCAAACTCAGAACTTTGAGCTTACTTCCACAAACTATAAAAGCAGGTTTTTGGAAGACAGTTGTTTTTCCAACAAAAGCTCCAGAGGGATGGACTCAAATAGAGAACCAAGAATAAAAAATCGTATCAAGCCGATTCAGCTATTTGGCTTGATTTAAACAATAACTCTATATGTGCGGCCAATCTTAAGAAGCCATGTGGCTTTTCGAGAACAAATGTATGCCTATCTTCTAACTTACGAACTTGATGGGGCTCACCAGTCAAAAGAATCACATTTGTTTCCTTCGGAATAACTTCATCTCTCCTCAGATTTCTAATTAAGTGTCCTCCAGATCCGCCAGGTATCATATTGTCAGCAATTATTAAATCATAGGTCTGATCCTTCATCGCCTGAGTAGCACTCTTATAATTCGTTCTCAAATCAATTTGAAACTGCTGAATCACACCCTTTTCAGTAAGAGTATGGAGTCTTTCAATAATTACAGCACACTGATCAAGTTGATCCTCGATGAGGAGAATTTGTAAGTTCTTCATACCTAAGTTATCGCAATAAATGGCTCTACTCTGAAACAATTCACAAATTCTTTAAATTTATGAAGCCCTTAAACCTTCTAGCAATCAATTAGAGATGAGACGTCACCTAGTAGATCTCAAACGAATTTTATGGGGGCCCTAGGAAAATTGAGAAAATTGTAGTAAGAATGACCCCTTAGAAAGGCCTTGAACTATGCTACAAGCATTTGCGGTTTCCGTTGGAGTTGCAGTGTCTGCACTCACTTTGGGACTCATTTTGACGCACAAAAGGGAATCTTCTTTAGAGAAGTTTATGCCTTATATGGTTTCTTTTGGCGCAGGCATGCTCTTAGCGATCAGCTTTACTGAGTTTATTCCCCATGCTTTACATAGTGGGCATGCTTGGACACCGGTTTTAATTTTTACTGGAATTCTTGCTGTGATTTTGGCTGAAAAATTTATTAGTCCTATCATGAGTAAACTTTCTCCGCATTCTTGCGAACATCACCACGATCAAAATCTTGATGACTCGGCGAGTGTGATTTCTCGACAAGCAGCCTGTTCTTCGATTGGCTGTATTCTCGTTTGCGCTTTTTTTGATGGGATGGGAATTCCAGCTGCCTTTCAACTTTCAAAAGAGGCCGGGCTTGTTGTTGGATCGAGTTTGTTTTTACATACGATTCCGGAAGGCGCACTGGCGGCAAGTATTGCCTTTGCAGGTGGTCTTTCAAAGAAAGAATCTAAATTGGGAATTTACTTGGTTGCTTTAGCGATCTTGTCAGGATCGGTTTTAAGCACAAGCCTCTCTATCGTATTCAGCTTTGAGGCTTTTATACTCCCATTTGTTTCTGGAGTACTTGTTTATGTGGCCATTGGTCATTTAATTCCAGCGGTACTCAAAACTAAAAACGGACTTTACTTCGTAGTTTTGGGAGCCGTTTTTATCTTTTTAGTCACCGCCGGCCACCATCATCACTAATAAAAAATTATGTTACGGAGTGAGTTCTGTAAATAGAGCAGAATTTTCTGTCTTCTACATTTTACGATTCATAAAAGGCAGCTCAATTTCCAAGTCGACACCGTCTTTTGTAAGCACAACTTTCAACTTGTCCTTTTCTTTGAACTCCTTTTTGGCCTTCATAAACATAAGATGAAGTCCTCCTGGCTTCAAAGACGATTTCGACTCGGCTTTAACGACAAGTTCGTCGAGCATTCTCATAGACATCATGCCGTCTTCTTCGTAGGTCTCGTGGAGCTCAATAAATTCAAAGCCTTCAACAGATTTCACTTTAATAGTAATATCTTTTTTAGTTGGATTAACTATATCAAGATACCCGGCAGTTGTTTTGGTTCCAGCGACAGGCACCATTACTCTAGGGTTTTCAATTCGAAAGTCACCTGCCATTTTCTTTCCAGAAAATCCGCAGACCAGACACGCAATAACAACAACTAAAATACTTTTCATAATAGCTTCCTTAACTGATTAACTACTAATTTATGGTTTCGGGGATTAGAAATTGTACTAAGGACATGACCCTTAGAATCTAAAAAATAAAATCGATCAGAATGGCCTATTAAATATCCCATAGCTGATTTAGTTTTGGTTTCCACAACATAGCTAGTTCCAAATAGATCAACAACATGATCAATAGCCTGTTTACTTCCGGTCAACCCAATAAACTTCGAATTGAACTGGGAAGCATAATTTGCAACATGATCGGCATCATCATTTTCATGATCAACGCTAACAAAAACGACACCAATACGTTCTTGCTCTTCCGCAGAAAGGGCACGAAAAGCCTGACCCGCAACACTTAAACTTAATGGGCAAACATCGGGACATTTCGCATAACCGATATACAAAAGGTTTACTTCTTTAGAGTGATCTTTAAATGTCCACGGACTATCGCGATGAACTAAAGAAAAGTCTCCACCCAGCTTTGGTGAGTCGAAATAATTATAAAAAAGAGTGCCAAGAAGCCCAACGGTTACAAAAAAACTAGAAAAGATAATGACAAGAAGACGTGTCTTTCCCATCGGAACTCCCAACTAAGATTGGCCAACGAAATTAGATTGAAACCTATGTACCACCAGTAGGAAAAAAAATGAATTTATTCACGTTGCATCATAGACCCTATTTAGGGAGCAAAACCTTGCCTGAGCTCGGTTTTAGGTAGTTTAGTATTATCAATCATCCATTAACTTCAGCAACGAGGACAGAATGAATTATTTTTTCACCATTATTGCTAGTCTTGCCGTCTCAACTACAGCCTTGGCCAACTCAGGAAAAGATAGCGTATTTCGGAATATGAATCGATGTGGAAATTTTGTCCATTTTGACCAAACAAATTTATATTCGGGGTTTGGAAGTTATTCCCATCCATTGAGTGGCTGGAGAACTGCTAAATCAGGATTTGTAAATGTTCATCCTTTGGACGGAAGCAATGTGAAAACATGGAGCACCGACGATAGCGCAGTAGATGTTGTTACCTATAATAATCGAGCATTTGTTCTTACTTATTCCAACCTTGAAGAGTGGGACCTGACAACCCATAGCCGCGTGGCCAAGTACCCCACCCATGGTTCTCGTCGAGAATTCGCTCGAAAAGAACACCCCATGGGATTGGATATCGCTGGCGACCAAATCGTAATTGCACATGGTTCTTTGGGAGTAAGTATTTTCGACCTCAATAGCCGCTCGATTATCTTCGACCAAGCACTCATCCAGTCACAAAGCCCACTCAAGTCTATGGCTACAGACGTTGCAATTGTGAACGATACAGCCTTTATCTTGATGGATAATCTAAGCTTAGTTGGAAAGTTTCAAAAGCCTGCTTTTCGAGGTCTCGTACTTCTGGATATTAAAAATCAAAAGGTCATTTCAGAACTGGATAAGTTGGACCCAGGGGCTGACGCCATCGTGGCCAATAAAGATAAATTGATTATTAGCTTTATGGGGCAGCCCATTTGGTCCTACAAAACGGCGGATTTCAGAAACAAAAAGAAGAAGATGCCACGTCCCCATCGACGCTCATGGAAGTTTGGCTCAAAAGGTCATCCAACAAAAAAACCATTTTTGGAAAACGAAAATTATTACACCTGTTTTTCTATGGCCCCCAATGTTAAAGGCGGTCGATATACCAGAGGACCCATGAAAATGAATACAGTCACCTATTTTGGGATATAGGCTTAATATAATCTAAAGGATATCCAATCAAATACCTGACACGACATCTCTGAAACCAGGAACTAGACTTAAGGCCGTCTTGACGGCTCAATGCTACCTGGTTAGCGTATTTACAGGACTAAGGGACGGTCGCAGGACGATACTAAGGATTGGTTATGTTCAAAAATTTGGGTAAGGTTCTCGGAATCTTCACAATTGCTTTCTTGTTTTTTTCAACAGCAAAATCACAAGAAAGACCCAGATTACTCCCAAATTCAAATTGCCCGCAAATTGTTAATCACACCTACTACAGTCTTTGCTACCTTGAAGCATTTGAGCATGCCCATTGGACAATTCATTTTCTATCCCCAGACAGTATCAATGGTGGCACTCGACGAACTGATGACTTCAGAGCTGATCCCAAAGTACCCACCGGTTCAGCGGGTCCAAGAGATTTCAGTGGAAGTGGATTCGACCGGGGTCATTTGGTTCCAGCCGGAGATATGAAGCTTAATCCGTTGGCTATGTCTGAAAGTTTCTTTATGAGTACTATGTCCCCCCAGAGACCAGGTTTTAACCGCGGAATCTGGAGAGTCCTAGAAGAAATGGTCAGAGACTGGGCACTTAAGCTCGATGGAATCTATGTCGTAACGGCACCCGTATTAACAAATGACCTTGAAACTCTCCCGACTGGCGTGGCTGTTCCGAACTGGTATTATAAAATTCTGTATGCACCAGACTATAATCAAATGATTGCTTTTATGCTTCCAAATCAGAGAAGTAACCAAGATCTCGGAGACTTTATCATGACCGTTGATGAGATTGAATCCATAACAAACATAGACTTCTTTAGCCAACTTAGAGATGATTACGAGCGACAGGCTGAAGCTGTTGTGGATATAGATTTTTGGACAGCGGTACATTTTTATTAACAAGAGGTAGACTCAGTGAGACCAAATACACTTACGGTTACCAATCATAAAACCAGAACAATTGAAGCAACAGGTGTAGATATTTATCTCAATATCAACTCAAAGATAAAGTCCTTCAACTTTTCAGACAAAAACTCGATACACGAAAGTGCTGAAGAGCTGGCGAAACTTACTAGTATTATATCTAACCTGGGTATGGAATCCGACTGTATTCATATTACTAATATCAACTACAGTTCTAAAAAGGGCACCTTCTCTTCAAGCCAGTCAGCATCTCTATCAGTCAAAATCAAACTTGAATCCACTGAACATATTGGAAGCCTCTTGGCTGAGTTAGAAAAACTTGATGACTTTAGAGTTTCAAGTATGGACTGGACCTATGGTGACGAAGAGTTTCATGCCGAAGAACTTGTAGAAGAAGCTATTCAGGATTCGCTTGAGATCGCAGATAATCGTGCGAAACTCTACAAACAAAAAGTCCTGGGAATTTATAGCTCTATGACTAATCAAACGGGTAACTTTTCCTCCCCACGTGACGGCTACTCATCTTATGGTGGTGGTTTAAGTAAAGCTCCTATGGGAGGGGCCTCTAATATGGCTTTTAACCCATCCAAAGAACTCACACTGTATTTGTATACCGATTACTTGATCGGACCCGCCTAAGCGTTATAGAAGACTATAAGACTAAAGATTTAGAAAGTGGTGAACTTTGCTTCTAGAAATCGAAAATCTCAAGTTTAAGTGGCCCAAATCACAAAGTGATCTCATTGATATTCAATCGCTTAAAATAAATGAAGGTGAATCAATTTTTCTTCATGGCCCAAGTGGCTCTGGAAAAACAACTTTGTTAAATCTCATTTCCGGAATTGTTACCCCAAGCTCTGGCGCAATTCGAATTATGGAACATGACCTCTCTCATATGTCCGAATCTAAAAGAGACAATTTTAGAGGGGATCATATGGGATTTATTTTTCAGCAGTTTAATTTAGTTCCATACTTATCACCTTTAGAAAACATTGTATTAACTGGGACTTTCTCAAAAAGAAAAACCGACATTGTTCGAAAACGATCAAAATTTCGCGAATATGAAGCCAAAAGATTACTCGAAGCTCTTCAGCTTAAAGATGAAGAGCTCATGAATAGACCCTCTTCTAATCTAAGCGTAGGTCAACAACAACGGGTTGCTGCTGCTAGAGCTCTCTACGGAGCCCCTGAATTAATTATTGCTGACGAACCGACGTCGGCTCTGGATCGCGAAAATCAAGAGGGGTTTTTAAAGTTACTTTTTAGTGAATGTAAGGAACGTAAAATTTCTCTTGTTTTTGTAAGTCATGATCAATCCCTTGGAGACTTTTTTGATCGCAAGGTCTCATTAAAAGAAATAAATAGAGCTGCTCAAAACATTTCGGAAAGCCAGTGAACTGACTATGAACTTATTTAAACTTTCAACTAAAAGTCTTTTCAATCGAAAATTTTCAACCCTCCTAACATTACTATCGATCGCACTTAGCACTTCGCTTCTCATTGGTATTCAAAGAGTAACCAGTAGTACAAAATCGAGTTTTGAGTCAACTGTATCTGGTGTTGACCTTATTGTAGGCGCCAGAAGCGGATCAATTAACTTGCTTCTCTACTCTGTATTTAGAATCGGGAATGCCACAAACAACATTCCACATAAAACCTTTTCAGAAATATCCTCTAATGAGGAAGTTGCTTGGACAATTCCAATATCTCTGGGTGACTCGCATAGGGGATACAAAGTCATTGGTACTAACGAAAACTATTTTAAACACTATATGTATGGTGGCGATCGCAACCTCAAGTTTCAAAAAGGAGATAAGTTTGCGAAAATAGATGAAGTAGTTATTGGGTCCAAAGTCGCGGAACAATTGGGCTATGATTTAGGTAAGCAAATCATTCTCTCACACGGAACTTCAGAGATCACTTTTCAAGATCACGACCAAATTAAATTCAAAGTTGTCGGCATCCTAAAACCTACAGGCACACCTGTAGATCAGTCTTTACACGTTTCACTTAAGGCTATAGAAGCTCTGCATATCGAGGACTATGACGGTTCTGAAAATGTAAGAGAGTCCGATGTCACAGCTTTCTTTCTGAAGCTTAAATCAAAGATGAGTCTGTTCGATATCCAAAGATCAATCAACGACAATGAGTCTTACCCACTTATGGCGATCATCCCTAGCCTAACCTTACGAGACCTTTGGGGGACAATTGGAGTTGCTGAGCGAATTCTATTTGTAGTGAGTCTAATGGTTTTACTTGTGAGTCTTTTGGGCATGGTAATCGCACTCATTTCTTCTTTAAATGAACGTCGCCGGGAGATGGCTATATTGAGATCGATGGGTGCCCACCCATTTGAGATTTCATTTTTGCTCGTTTTCGAAAGTGTCATCTTGGCGGTTTCAGGAATCATCTTAGGTATTTTTATAGTCTACGGAGCACTGATTGCTAGCTATCCTGTTTTAGAAGAAAAAATGGGATTAAGTTTAGGCCTGTTTACATTCACAAACACTGAATTTGTATATATTTTGATTATTGCGTTGAGTGCTATCGTTGCCGGTTTGTTTCCTGCATTGCTCGCATATAGGACATCTTTAAGCGACGGATTGAAAGTGAGTAATTAAGGGGCCTGAGTTCGTCGACTATTAGAAACCGCATCTATAAATAGTAGATCTTTTCGCAGGTCCCTAAACTCACCAACCATAGAGTCCATATAAAATTGGTTCTGACCAGAGCTTTGAACATCTTTGATGGCCGAGTTCAACACTGCCCTTGCTCTACTCGCAAAGTTATAAACATCTTCATTTTCTTGGGACCCTGGGGCCGACAGCTTAAGAACCAATTGCGAATAGATACTAGCAAGTTGAAAGAAACTCACATAGGAACGCTGATACCCAACGAAGTAGGCTTTATTATTTTTAGTAAATTCTTCTAATTTAAAAGCTTCTAATTTGTCACTTTCTTCACTGCCTACAAAAACTTCCGAAAACACTTTAAAGATTCTAAACAATTTATCCAACAAGTCTGGGTGGCTACTAGCCCAGCCCCATGTTTGCTTTGATTCGCGAATATCTAAGAGAACGTGGTATAACCAAGTTGAATATTGATTCATCGTAATCCCAAAAGAAATGGATAATCTTTCTAGTTTCTGCTTTTTTAAAGCCTTTAGAACCGAAAAATTCCCGATTGTCTTATCCATATGAGCGATGTATTTTTCAATCTCAACGAGGTACTTAGACAATATAAGAATCCGCTCAACAAGCTCTACGGCTCGACCTAGTCGTTCAATTTGAAAAGCTACTTCAGAGTCTGAATTGATTTTTGGTATATCATTGATTCGAGTTTGAACTCGGCTTTGATACTCTTGAGTAATCGAACTAGCCGTCATACCCTTTCGCATCCACTCTGCATAATTTATTTCAGAATGATCTTCATTTTGAAGCTCATCAAAATCTACACTCGCATCAGCCAAATGAACTAATATTTTTTTGATAGCATATGAAATCTGTTGAGTTTCTCCTTCAGAAACGGAACCCATAGCTACGAACAATTCTTGGCACTGTCTGGCCTCAAGAGAGCCAAATGGGGCGAATCCAAGTAAAAATACTGCTAAATATGGCAGAATGCCTCTCATAATATAGACCTTGCTCCTAATCGTAACTACAGTCAGATTAAGAGCAAATTACAGACCAAATTTTGAATAATTTTGGTGGCTTAGTTATACCCGCGATCAATAAAGGCATTATTAATAATTGACCCATAATCACCATTGAATTGCCGCTCATCCAAATCCAGAATTTTCGTTCGCATGGTCGTAAACGAATCTTCGGTAGTAACTTCAGAGATATGCTTAACAAAAAGAGTATCCACATCTTTCATGGCTTGCAGAGAAATCTTTCTAGCTTCGAGCCTAATCTTTCTCCAAATGGCAGCATACAGGGTTCCCATAAGGTGAATATTTCCATTATCAGTACAGCTATCAAAAGCGACATTTTTATCTAAAATGCGGTTCGCAGGACTTCTCTCAATAGAACATATCCTAGGAGATTGTGCAGAGTTACTCCATGTCTCACCCATGGTCGGATTCAGAGGAAAAAACATGGCCACTAGCGATTCTCCAATGCCGTTAACGATCGCTTTTGAACAACCATTGTTATCCACACAACAGCCAAATTTATCTGCTCCACAGGCCCTGTGTTTGGTTGTTCCAGTCAAATTATTAATAGCTCCATCGGTAGCAATATCAGCGATAGCATGACCCATAAGGTAGATTACAACACCTCCATTGTAAGCCATGATATTCCCGTCGTCAGTGACTCTAAGGTGAATAGTTTTAGTATCAGAGGCGTATCCGGTCATCTTATCATCTACGATTATTTTAATCTGATTGGATTCCAATTCTTCCGGCAAAGCGTTTGTCCACTGAGAAAGGTAGTCGAGAGTTCTAGAGGACCAATAAAACGCATTTAACTGGGCAACACGAAGCTGATTATCTCCTGTGGCATCCATCTTCAGATTCGCAGAAGACACCTCAAGTGGCGCGCCTTGGGATCGCTCAATGGAGATATAATTATTTGCAAGGCTAGCTCCAGCGAGCTGAGGAAGTTTTACACCAAAGGTTTGAACCGAAGATAAATCGGTCGTGTAACTTAAAGTTTCAGAAAATCCCTGTCTAGCTTGGGCGACTGGGTTTTTTCTAAACAAACACGCATCAAACTCGTCACTAGTCATACAATTAGCATCTACTTTATCTGAGTCGGGAATCGGCTTTATTTCAGCTAAGCTATTGGCACTTTTAGACGACAATTCCATGGCAGGAATAACTTTAAACTCAGAACAGTTTTGGTAAGAGAAGATCATAAAGATACTTAGGAATAGTAAAACTAAGGGTTTTATCAACTTTTGCATTACTCACCTCCCAATCCAGTCGTGCCTTTCACGACATAAGAGGACTGTAGGTAAAGCCCTAGTTTCTCTAAATCAAGTAAGCGCCCTTCCTCCCATTCAGTGGCGAGACCACCTCTTTTGTCAGCAGCCTCTTTGAGAATTTCTTCAACTTCGGCGGGAGAGGGGTCAATTCCATTACTTCTTAAATAACCTATTATGATTCCTAAAGCTCCAGCTACTGCTGGCGTCGCCATAGAGGTTCCAGAAAGCCTTGCGTATGTGTTACCGATATATGGGGCCAAGATTCCTCTTCTGTTGGCTCCCGTTGAAATCTCAGAGCCTGGCGCCGCTATATCCACATATGTTGTACTAAAATTACTAAACGAACTTCTACGCTCACTGTTACTGTCAATAGAGGCTACAGTGACCGCACCCTCATAAGCTGCACTATATCCTCCTGGTGAATAAAAATTACCTGCTGTAATCTCTCTATCATCATTTCCAGCAGCTGAGACTACAACTGAACCTTGAGCGACGGCGTAGGCAATCGCATCACGAATAACCGTAGAAGCTCCTGGCCCACCAAGACTCATACTAATAACATCTGCTCCATTGTCCGCAGCGTATCTTATACCATTGCTTACCGATTGAAGACTTCCACCACCAGTTTCATCTAAAACTTTTACTGCCATGATTTCTGCATTGAAACCCATGACACCTGATCCGCCTATCTGATTATCATTGGCCGAGGCAGTGATTCCTGCGCAATGAGTCCCATGACCTTGATCATCCATTGGGTCCGCATCGTTATTTACAAAATCAAATCCATATTCATTATTAGCATTTTGCCACATCATCGAAGACAGGTCCTCATGGGTGTACTCTACACCGGTATCGACGATGGCTATAACCACAGACTCATTCGAGGCAATCGCTCTTGTACTTTCATAGAAAAACCTATAGGCTTCGCGAGTTTTCATTTGATCATGTTGCTGCTGGGCATCGGCCTGAGGGTCGTCAAAAGCATTGATTGAGAAGCTCATATCCACGCCCACCAGTTTCACGCAAGGGTCATTTTGAGCGATGGACTCTAACTCAGCCAGTGAGGTCTCTTTTTCAAGCTCAAACTCAAAACTCTCTTCTCTGAGTCCAGCACTACCCGCACTGAGACTCGCGATCTGCGAAGACATCGAACCCTGGTTTGAAAAATTGTTAGCTACCATGCAGTCATTATTAAGAACTGTAACAAGCTTGAGACCTTCGGGGAGCATCATCGATTCAGAGGATTGTGCTTGAATACCCGAAGCCACCAGACCGAGATCCTCTGCGATAAAGACCTTCTTACCTTGTGAACTCAATGAACTTTGATTAGCATTTGATTGCTTTTGCTGAGCATCTGAAACCTGTGGAGTTACTGCAAGCTGCAGGTATTCCATATGATGACAGTTAGAAAAGGAAAATACTAGAACGCCTAAGCCAATGGCGAAATAGAGCTTTTTAGCTCGGTTCAATTCATACCCCCGGAGAATACTTAATTAAGCATCCTAAAAATTATTCCCTACTTAATCGATCGGTACCTTCGTCTCAATCTTGAGCATTTGGCACCAAACTTATTATTCTTATTCGTTTTTTCTCAATTCGCTGTCGATCTCTTTGACACTAATTGAGAGGAATCCTGTAGACGTTTCCTTTAGTCACACCTCGATCCATATCTCGATTACGAATACCTATAAACAAGCCCTGTTGGTATACATTCATCGAATAACCCATAGACCTAGGATTCGGATGTTCTTCAAAATTTGGCGTTATCTTCCCATTCTCTTTGTATTGGCCGTAGTAGCTTGATCTAGAATAGATAAGAACAAAACCTCCCTCAGGATTGGTGGTCGTTTTTGCCCGAGGAGCACCAACATAGAGATCATTACCATGAACAGCGAAACTCAAACCAAAGCCAACCGCTGTATTGAAGGGACTCTTTATCTCTTGAATGAGCTTAAATCTCTTCTTGCTAAAATCCCAAGCATAACGTCTGACAAACTCAGGAGTCGTTGGATTATTCGTTCCACCATACTGTGAAATTAAAATTGTTTTTCCAATACTATGTGATTTAAGCCCAAAGTTTCCTGTTACATTCTTTGGCGCGATTGTTCCTCTATAATTCATGTCCCAGCTATCTTTTGCTTTGAAATAGACATGTACAACACCTCGTTTGGACCCATCGGCTTCCTTTTTGGAGCCAGAAACCAGAAGCACACCATTTCGATATTGGACATTTCGTCCAAACCATATGTAGCCTTCGGGCCCTGCGAGTGTGTGTTTGTAACTAAATGTACTTTCACCTTTGTCTTCAGCTTTTCTACTATAAACGTGGATAACATTCGTGCCGCGAACAAAAACTCTTCTCTTGTACATCATTATCGACGTACCAAAACGCTTCTTTTCAGCGGGTGTCGCTATTGGATCTCCGTTCTTATCTACAAATTGCTGAGGAGGTTTTAAAACCACAGATGATTTTTGGTAGTCAGTGCTAGTACTCGTGTTTCTATAGTAGTAATACACCTTGTTCGAATACATGGTACCTACAAGTAAATCTCTGCCGGTTGCAGAAAGCCCAGTCCCAAACAAAACAGAATTAGATCCATCTGGGTTGCGCACTATCGGCGAAGAAATGGTGTCGATCTTTCTCATTTTTCCCATTGAGTTGCGTTTCCAAAGAGACACTTTACCTGCCTGGGCAACATTTCTTACGGCTGCTTTCGTTGACGAAATAAATGTGATTCCACCAGCCGAAACAATTTTAGATCCAAAAGTATAATGTAAGTTAGCACTCGTAATGGACTGAGGTGGAAAAATTTGAATTTCGATAATCTCGGACTCACCAGTTGATGACATAACTTTGATTTGTACGTTTCCGATAAAAGTATCATCCACTACGACTCGAGCACTTTGACCATTAGGTGAAACTTCGATTTCTACCCCACCAGTCACAACCTCAAAATTAAAGTATTCATCTGGAACTCTTTGAGTCACATTGATATCGAAGCTTCCACCACTCTCTGAAGCTTCAGGGTATATGATCTGCATACCAGCGTATCCATCACCGTCGGCTGGGCCGCTACCAGGAATTCGATCATCTCGACCAGTGTATCCGTCGCCATCCGCTGGGCCACTGCCAAGAGGTTTAGACAACATATTATTGTCACCGTTATTGAAAAGAGAATAGTCTGCACAGTTTTGATAAAAAACTAGACACAAAAGGGCGAGCAACACCGCTAACAGCTTAGAATTATTTCTCATTTCTTTCCCACCTTTATACCCACTTTTATTATTCAAAATTTCCCGACCGTTTTCATTTATTTTTTCAGACTAACGTCCGAAACGCCTCTTATAAGTTTGTTATGAAAGCGTCTAAACAGTTAAAAAAACATATAGAAGAAATAGAAAATCTTGTTCGCGCAGGAAAACACACCCTTGCGAAATCTCAAATTAATACAGTGTCAATCAATCAGACACCCCGTGAATTTGCTTTACAGTATGCAAACCTGTGTCGGAGAACCGGGATGCATTTGACCGCAATTCGGTTTCTTCGAAAGTTCGTTCGAAACCCAGAAAGACTGCAAATCGCAAGTCCTTCGCATTTTGAACTCGCTGAATATGGAGCTGCACTTACTGCTATTGGGGCTAGAAACGAAGCTAACAACATTTTCAAGGAAGTTTCTGTTCAAGAGGAACCACAGGTCCTTTTATACAGGTCGTTTAATCTCTTTTCTAAATGGGAATATCAAAAAGCCGTCGAACTGCTTCGAGAGTACACAGTTCTGGTACAAGACCAACCTTACAAGTATGCTGTCGGCAGACTTAACTATTGTGCGGCCCTAGTTTCAGCGGAAGACTATGAACATTCGATTAAAGAGCTTCAGAACTTACACAATTTCTGTTCAAAAAACGATTTTCCACTACTTAAAACACATATAAATCAGTTAACAGCTATGAGTTACCTTGGCTTAAAAGACTATAAAAAAGCAATTGGAGCCATTTCGAGTGACTTTAAAAAGATAAAAAATGAAAACTCGACCCAATCTTTTTTGATATCCAAATGGATAAAGCTCGCGACCATATATGATGGAGGAGCCCATGACCCTAAAAAGGAACTCCAAGACCTAATTAACAGATCCTTAGAAGTACAACACTGGGAAAGCTTTAGAGATCTCTCATTAAGATCAAGCATCTACAATAAAAACAAAAATGATTTTTTAAAGGTCTATTTCGGAACTCCTTATAAGTCATTTAGGAGTGGTGCACGTGTTCAAGCACCGGACACATGGGAGATTCCCCAGCAATTCCAAGTCTCCAACAAAACGAGTGGTCAAAAGTATTTAGAATGGGTTTCTGGAGCTTCAGACAATAAGTCTAATAGCCTTAAAGTTGGATCGATTATACACTCCACATTTCAAGCCTTATCAGAGGATCAGTTCCGACCACGACCCCTTGGTAGCCTTTTCTCACATTTATACCCGGATGACTATTTCGACCCTAACTCCTCACCAAATCGAGTTAGTCAGGCTATTTTTAGATTGAGATCCTGGTGTAAAACTCACAAATTCGATTTTCAAATCATCGAAAGAGATGGCCTTTATCAATTACACCCCGGAGAGCAAAGCGGGATTATGTTTGGAAGCCAAAACTTGAAACTCTCTAAAAACGAATCTCTATTGATTAAAATACAAAATTCTGCAATTTCAGAGCACTTTACAAAAACGGATGTTGTACCAAAGTACTTCGCCAATGCGATGGCATTTTCAAGATGGACAAGATGGGCTATTTCAGAAGGTTATATTCAAACGACTGGCAATACTCGATCTAAATCATATTCAATTAAAGTACCCTTTGCGGCCTAGAGTAACTCAACAATTCCATTTCTTCATTAAAGACATTTGGACCTAAAGAAATCCGTCTACTTCTAGTGACCCAATAACCGAGTCGAGCATTGTAGAAATAGTAATCTATACCACCACGATAATGACACTTAAATTCGGCAGTGGAGATCTCTTTATGCTTAGTCATTTTATATGTACTCAAATTACCAAGCCTACACCTAGTAGGAAAAATCTGTAATCTAGAATCAGCATCAATTGTTTCCGAAAATGAAGCATGAAAAGTCTCTCCCTTTGAAATCGGGAAAATGTCTTTATCCATTGAAACTGGTTTTCTTTCAATCAGTCTACCAACAGTTTTATACCTAAGTTCTGGAAAAACTGGGATTCTAGTTGTAAGAACACCCATCGTCTCTTGTGTTCTTCCCATCTTTCTAGTGACTAAAAATCGCACTTGATCTTTAGTAACACTTTTAACTTCATAAATATCTTGTCCCTTTTCCATAGTAATCCCATTAGAATCGGTCAATGTCCTCGAAAAGACAAACGTCTCACCAACATACCTTTTTGGGACTTTATTTAGTTCTGGTGGAATCGCATTCGATTGATATCGAAGATCTTGAATCTTTTTACCACCTTCCGATTCAACGGATTGATTCTTAGAGATCACTAAAATGACAAAAAGTAGAGCAAAAAATGATAAAACTAAAACAGGATCTTTTGCATAAATCCTTTTAATCGAATCAATAGGATGCTCTTTATTTTTTTTCATAAAAATCAACCTAACCCTTTAGCGTTTTATAGGCCAAAGATGTTCGCGCCAAAACCGTAATGAGAAGTACACCAATCCAGATTAAACTCAAAATGGCTATATGTTTAGGGAAAATCATAAACAAGGTATAAGCAATTCCAGTTTCACCTGCTTCTGCCAAACCTGCTCCAAACTTAAGACCTCTATTATCTTTTATCTCTTTTTCTCCAAGAAGACTTCCAAATGATAAAGCCGAAGTAATACACAGGACGTAGAGGCCCAAAATCAAAATCCAATTGAATTGTAACTCTGGAAACCTAATACTTAATCCAACAACGAAAAGACTGTACGCGGCCATATCCAATACGATATCTAGGTAGGCCCCAAAAGAAGATGTGGTTTTACTAGCTCTCGCTAAAATACCATCCATGCCATCAAGAATACGACCAGTCCACCAAATCAAAGCTGCCAAAATAAAATAATTGTTAAGTACGAACCAAACTGAACTTGAGGACACCAAAAAAGCGAAAACAGTGACCTGATTTGGTTTAACCCTAAGTTTCATTAGAATTTTAATAATCGGATCCACCATTTTTGGCATAACTTTACGGAAATGGTTATCGATCATAAAAAAGCCCTCAACTGATAAGGTTGAGGGCAGAATACAAAACATAAATAAGCTTGTCAGTGTATTATTGAACTCTACTGCATATTTAGTTTAAGCCCTTGAGGCATCATAAGGAGAACTTCAGGCTTAGTAGGATCATACAAATTAGGAAGTTTAGCTTCTACGTGAACCGTTCGCTCTGGACCATCATCACATGCAATTTCAGTCTTCATAACCTGGTACAATCCCATAAAAAGGTTCGACTCTTCTTGAATCATATACAGATCGCCTAATAGAGAAAAAGAGTTACAGCCATCTTTAGTTGGAAAATCTAAATAGGCAGTTACAGTTTTCGTTTCCAGCTCTTCCATTGGAATAACATAAAGTTCAAAAGTTCCATCGGGCTTCAAGTCACTTGCAAAACTCACAGAAGCTACAGCTAATACAAAAAGATTAATAATTGTTAATTTAAATAAATTCATTTTTACCTCGCTATTTGGTTCCAGAGTTCAGCATCAGCGGCAAGACACTCTCTCACAGCATTTGCAAATTCTTGATTGTAAGCAATTGAAGTCGCCGAGTTCTCACCACCTGTGCTTCTGCACCCACCGTGAGTGTGAATTCCTATAATTTCTTGAGTCGCTGCCACTAATACAGATGAACCAGAATTTCCAGGCATAGTATCTACTTGGTGACGAAGGCGCGCAGAGCGAGTATCAATGCTAACTAAAGGGCCGATATTAGTTTGCTGAGCCACATGTCTCACTGGATCCCCTCTATCAGTACCATAACCTGTAATCTGTAAGTCAGTTCCCGGAGCTGGAGCTTGCATGCTCACAGTTAGCATTCCCTGAACTTGACCCGCGTACTTATTAGTTACTGGGTTTGGTTTAACTCTGAAAACGGCCCAATCGTTACCCGGTCCACCATCTCTTTTGGCAATCATCTTTGACAAAGGATACTGATCCTGAGGCTCTGGATAGTTTGGAGTTCCATCTGTATTTGAAGGTGGCACATTGAACTGGGCAATATTTAAAACACTCGTGCAATGTCCAGCAGAAACCATACAAGTAGGTCCAATTAAAGTTCCAGAACATCCTCCTGAACCATTTGCCACTCTCATCATTCGAGCAAAAGGTTTTAGGTTAGAAGGAATTCTATTGTCTTCTGATCCGCAGATCGACTCAGTCGGTACTTTTACTGGAATTTCAATCCCTCGGGTATAAACGCCCTGACTAACGCTTCCAGAAGCGACAACAAGCTCTAAACGAATAAAGTCTCCATTAAGATAAGGAGTCGAGTAATTGTACTCATAAAGCTGGCGATCATCTAGCGTAAGTGTCTTCCCATTGGCGTAGGTGATTTTTAAATAATTACCTTGCCCCAATGGACTCTCATGAAAGTGGATTCTCATCCCACCAACACCAGGATAACTGACATCATGTTGACCCACGACTGCAGATGATTCAGTCGGATTGTAGCCAGATCCAAAACTCGCCTCGTAAGACATGACCTGATTTACAATCTCAGCTTGTGATGTTTGTGAAAAAAACGAAATAGTAAGCATTGAGCCTAGAAAAAGACTCATCAAGAGCTTAGTGCCCATAAAAAACCCTCCCTTGGTTTTTGTCCCCGATGAAAGTCTAGTCACCAGAGACAAACTGTCAAAGAAATTGATCGCTGAACGGGGCATCCAATGCGGCATTCCCTTAACTGGGTACAATTAGTCCTGTAACGCCCCGACCTAATGAACCGGGTACAATTAGTCTAGGCCCTAATATTTGAAAGCTCAGTTTCCTCTACTCAAACGAAAGGATCTATGGCACTTAAAGACCATGGAAAAAGAACCACTGGTTTTATTTGTTGGATTTTTGGGAGCTGGAAAAACGACTCTTCTCAAGAGCCTCGTGAGTAAGGTTATTTCCGACGAGTGGAATCCATATATTATACTCAACGATTATCAAAACGCTGGCTTAGACGCCCAATGGTTTAGAGATCAATTTGAAGAACTAAAAATCAACCCCATGTCTGGTAGCTGTGTTTGCTGTTCTGGAATCAGAGACCTACAATTCGCTCTTAAGAATCCACCAGAAAACAGAAGCAAACCTCTAACACTCATCGAAGCCAATGGAACAACAGATCCTATTGAGATTTTATCTTTCATGAGCGTGGGCCTCGAAAACTATATGCCGCCAATTCAAATTACTCCTGTGAATGTAAAGCTTTTTGGTTCTCGAGGAGAATATAATGAGCTAGAGGAAATTCAGATATCTACTGCAAGTATAATCACACCAACTTGGACTGATGAAGTCAGCCCAGACCAACTTCAAGGCGTTCTGGAAAAAATAAAAGCTATAAATCCTCGGGCAGAAATTTGGAAAAAGAGTGA